>NZ_JBGCUE010000016.1 GCF_041102575.1 Tenuifilum sp. 4138str
CTTGCAAATATTTTATTGAAAACAACCTATTATGTTATTAACAATCAATATGTTATTATGTTAATAAGGGTCGACTACATAGATTTTCATTGCAAATGCAAAAAATTTACCTATGATTAAAAACGGCAATTGCCGTATTCTAAAACTCTTCCTGCAAATGAAAAGGAGAGAATTGTTCAGGGGGCTTTGGATTTCAGCTGAACTAATGAGCTGGCATTTGTTTATGCCTTCATAATTCTCATAGCGGATAGGGGTTAAAAATATTGCAAGGTTTATAGGCCTAATTCACTAGATCTTGCAAATATTTTACTGAAAATCACCTGTTATATTATTAGTGGTCAAACTGTTATTATATTAATAAGGGTCGACTAGTTAGGGCTAACGGTCGGCAGTTGCTTACGCTGGGGCGTTAACTGCCAGCGGCGTTATCTGCCGTTAAAAACTAAGTTAAAAGTAATAAAAATTCTGCATCTGCATCATCAACCCCAGTGAAAGTAACTGCCTGTTGTGTGGCGTTAATTATTCATATTTAGTCTCTTGTGTTCTAATCCTTTTCCCAATTATGTATTGTGGTACAGTCATTAAAGCGAAAACTGCTAAAAATCCAAATCCTGCAAATCCATATCCAATATATTTAAATGCTTCAAAATCATTTGCCATTCCTGAAAAGAAAGCATCCATGTATTTGATGCTGCTTATCGCATAGGCTATTACCCAAATCAGGCAAAGAATGCTCAGTAATAGATTTATCTGATATTTATTTGTTTTTATCTTATTGAATAAGAATCCAAACGCTAAATACCCTAGACCAAGAATTATCAGTAAGGGCATATAAACTATCCATATTTCATGCAATAAGTTTAATGTATTTGTAAAAGACTCGTCTGGCACAGATTCAGAGTTTGAAAGCATCATCGTCTGCAGTTTTACCATCAGAATAGCAAACGCTCCAAATACAGCATAAAATCCACCGATAGAAAGACAAATCGTTTTAATGTCTTTCTTAAATAACTGTTTTAGACTTATTGGTTTTATCATTTTGCAAGAAGTTGTTTTGAGGGGTCAATAATCATTTGGTTTTCTTTCTCTATTGGCTCAAGATTAATTTTAAATAGTTCAGGTGAACTTTTAATCATATTATAAATTAGAATCACTCTCAAGCTATCACAATCGAGGAAGTATTCATAAATGAAAGCAGTTTGGTCTGTTCCGCCAATATTTTTCATTGAAAAAAAATCAACGAACTTCCCTTTCCGATTTGCCCAATCACAACTTTGGTTTAAACTTGAAATAAATTCTTTTGTTTGTGATGGTTGGAAATATTTTTCTGGAAGTTTGTCCTTTATCAAATCATAATTTGTAAAGTTCTCAATAATGAAATCAGCTTCTTTTTGAGCTTTGTCATGTGTATCCATTTTGCTTCTCAATCCACATGAAGCCAGTAGAATTGAAATCAGGATAATTGATAAATTTTTCATGTCTAATGCGATGTTTTATGTATGTCGTTCAGTTTTAATGCCACACAACGGTCGGCTGTTGCTTACGCTGGGGAGTAAACCGCCAGCGGCGTTATCCGCCGTTAAAAAGTTAGTTAAAGGTAATAAAAAATCTGCATCTGCATCATCAGCCCCAGTGAAAGCAACTGCGTGTTGGCAATAGTTTTTATCTTAATCTATTCAGTTCATCAAAGAATCTTCTTGCATTTCTTCGATTCTTTCCCCAACTTATTATCTGTGTGAAAAGAGAACATATTGATAAAAAATTAATTCTTGTTTCTTCTTCGTTATCGGTAATTTTAACTTCAATCAATTCAGACCAAGACCATATTGAAACCCTTGTCTTTGCATAATAAGTTGAATTAATCTCGTCAAAGTGAATATTTTTAAAATTTGATTTCTTTAGAGCTTCAAGAATAATTTCACTTTTATTGTTTTTATTGAATTTGAATCTTTTTTCAGTTTCATATTTTGCTGTTAATGAGTTTGAATCATTCCTTATCCATTTATAAAGAATGAAAATAATTATCGTCAAAGCAATTAGAATCCAGCCGATATAATCAATAAGTATTTCCATTTTTAACCTCATTTATTTTCTTAGCGACATATCTGGTCGATTGTAGATATCTTAAAATTATTGCCAACGGCTGCGGGCTGGTGCAGTTTGGGAGATTGAAACGGAACTGTCGTCCCCTGAGACAAAGTTACGTAATGTAAGAACTTACCATTCCGATTTCAGCCCAAATGGCATTAACCCGCTGTTGTGCCAGTTGTATCAGTAGAAAAAATGTCAAATTACTTTATATTTTTACTTTTTTCAATTTCGAATGAGCCATTGGAAATTGTGCGCCTCCTTCTGTGTATCTCAAATCTACATTAATAGAGTCTTGTTTTATTGGCCCTAACCAAAGTTCAACTTTTTTCTCCTCTAATGGATCATCTTCAAATATTCTTCCGATTGATCCACATTTAATTTTATATGCCTGACCTGTCAATTTAATTGGAAGCAACCAATTTGTTTTTATTTTACCATCCTTAAATTCTGTTAGTCCAATTTTTCCATCAGCTGTGTAATCGTCTTTGATTATCAGTGTAATAGTACAGGAGTCTGAAGTAAATTGCCAATTCCCACCAGACTTACTGCGGACTATTACACCAATCTTATCTGTTTTCCATTCACCAATCAGGTCAGGAACTTTAGTCAGTTGTCCACATGAAATAAGTAACATAGCAAATAATTGAACTATGATTATCGTATTCCAATACTTGATCTTAATTGAATTTGTTTTCATTGATTTAGTAAATTTAGTTACAAGTAATCTGAATTTTATAAACTTAATCAATTGGCCACAACTAGTTTATATGCGCTACTTAGTTGCGCCTTATTTCCATTTTTGGCTGTATAGACGCTATAAAAAATAGAGTTTTATTGCTAAAACAAGTATAAAAAATTTATTACAAATTATCAAACGGTCTTTTAACTTTTTGCTTACAATTTTACCTAAAAAGTTGTTCGTTGATGATTGATAGTGAGCTTAATAGAACGCAGATTACGCTGATTCAATTGATTTACACCAGTTAAATTAGCCAAACACTAAACACTAAAAACTAAACACGAAACACCCCTGTACAATGCACACCGCACACGGTACACTATAAATGAGATCCTTCACTCCCCGCTAGGTCGGGTCTGGCCACCCATGATGACAAACATAGTTGTTTGCTGTTCTGCTTCGCTTAAAGGCTCACATTTAACGTTTTAACTCAATTGAGATTCCTCGACGAGCTCGGAATGACAATAGGTGATATTAGATTTCGTTTAACGGCTCACGTCTCACGTCTCACGGTTCACGATTCATGCACTTCCTTTAACCTTCATTTGCCTTTTTCTCCCAAAAAAATTGTAGGTTTGCAGTCGTTTCAAACAGCAACACAATGGCAAAGACAAAACCAAGCATTCCCAAGGGAACCCGCGATTTTGGGCCTGAGCAGATGGTTCGGAGGAATTATATTTTCGATACTATTCGTAGAGTTTTTAGCAAGTATGGTTATTCGCCAATCGAAACGCCTGCCATGGAGAACCTTTCAACCCTACTTGGCAAGTATGGCGACGAAGGCGACAAACTTCTTTTCAAAATACTTAACTCAGGCGATTTTATCGATAAGGTTGAGCCAAGCCTACTGAAACCAGGCAACTCTAATGCCGCATCGCTAGCAATATGCGAAAAGGGTTTGCGTTACGACCTTACTGTTCCTTTTGCCCGATTTGTGGTGCAGTACCAGAACGAGATTACTTTCCCCTTTAAACGATACCAAATACAGCCCGTTTGGCGTGCCGACAGGCCACAAAAGGGTCGTTACCGCGAGTTCTACCAGTGCGATGTTGATGTTATTGGTTCAAACTCGTTGCTTAATGAGGCTGAGCTGGTGCTAATTATCAATGAGGTTTTTGAAAAGCTCAACGTGCGCACCCTGCTCAAGGTAAATAACCGCAAAATACTAAGCGGAATAGCCAAGGTTATTGGTCATGCCGATAAGCTGGTTGATATTACCGTAGCAATTGATAAGATTGAGAAGATAGGTATTGATGCTGTTAACGCCGAATTGCGTGAGCGCGGAATCGATGAGGCAGCCATTCAGAAATTGCAACCCATAATTCAGCTACAGGGCAGCAACGCCCAAAAACTTTCCACCTTACGCAATGTTTTGCAGGGCAGCCCCATAGGTCAGAAGGGAATTGATGAAATGGAGGAGCTTTTCCGATACATTGAGGCTTGGGGGAGCTTATCAACACAGGTGGAACTCGACCTTTCGCTTGCGCGAGGGCTTAACTACTACACCGGTGCCATATTTGAGGTAAAAGCCCAGGATGCTGAGATTGGCAGCATTTGTGGCGGTGGCCGGTACGACGACCTAACCGGTATTTTTGGTTTGCCCAATGTGAGCGGGGTAGGGGTTTCGTTTGGTGCCGACCGCATTTACGATGTAATGCTGCAGCTAAATCTTTTCCCGGAGAGTCTTACCTCCACCACACAGGTAATGTTTGCAAACTTTGGGACAACTGAGGTTGCATACTGCATGCCTGCAGCCCGTAAGCTCCGCGATGCCGGAATTAGCGTTGAGATTTACCCCGATGCTGCTAAGTTGAAAAAGCAGTTTGAGTATGCAAACAAGCGCAACATTCGCTTTATGGTAATTGCCGGTGAAACCGAAATTCAAAACCGTCAGTTATCGGTTAAAAACATGGCAACTGGCAATCAGGTTACCATTCCTTTTGATGGCATTGAAGAACATATCAAGTTTAACCTATAAAAAAACCACCATTAACCATGGCAAAAGTTCATACCATATCGCCCAAGCCCTTAAGCTGGGATGTAATTGAAAATTTGATTGACGAGCCTCATACCCTTGAGCTTTCCGAGGAATCGCGCCAGCTTATAGCCAAGTGCCGCGATTACCTTGACCGTAAGATGGAGAATGAGGAGACCCCTATTTACGGTATTACCACTGGTTTTGGTTCGCTATGCAACAAAACCATATCGAAGGATGAACTCTCACAGCTGCAGAAAAATCTTGTTATGTCGCATGCCTGCAGCACAGGCGACATGGTTAAGCCCGAAATTGTAAAGCTGATGCTTTTCCTTAAGGCTCACGCACTATCGTTAGGACATTCGGGTGTTCAGGTTGAAACCGTTCAGCGTATTATCGATTTCTACAATAACGATGTAATTCCCGTTGTTTACGACCGTGGCTCACTAGGAGCATCGGGCGATTTGGCGCCCCTTTCAAACCTGTTCCTGCCGCTAATTGGTATGGGTGAGGTGCATTACGATGGCCAAATAGTTTCGGCTGCCGATGTACTCAAAAAATTTGGCTGGAAGCCCATTGAACTGAAATCGAAGGAAGGGCTTGCCCTGCTTAATGGCACGCAGTTTATGAGTGCACATGGCGTTTACGCCATGGTTAAGGCTTTTAAGTTGGCCAAGCTAGCCGATATAATAGGCGCAGTTTCACTTGAGGCGTTCGATGGTCGTATTGACCCATTCCATGAAAATATTCAGAATGTTCGGCCGCATCAGGGACAAATTGAAACGGCCCGTGCTTTCCGAAAAATACTTGATGGAAGCGAGCTCATTAAGCGCCCCAAAAAGCACGTTCAGGATCCCTACTCATTCCGGTGTATTCCGCAGGTGCACGGAGCCTCAAAGGATGCCATTAACTACGTGGCAGGAGTATTGCTAACCGAGATTAACTCGGTTACTGATAACCCAACCATTTGGCCCGATGAGGATTTGGTAATTTCTGGTGGTAATTTCCATGGGCAGCCGCTGGCCTTAGCATACGATTTCCTTGCCATTGCCCTTGCAGAGCTTGGCAACATCTCGGAACGCCGAACAGCGCAGCTTATTCTTGGCTTACGCGGTTTACCTGAATTTCTGGTTGCTAATCCCGGCCTTAACTCCGGTTTTATGATACCGCAGTACGCTGCTGCTGCCATGGTAAGCCAGAACAAGCAGCTTTGCGCTCCCGCATCGGTCGATTCCATTGTTTCTTCAAACGGCCAGGAAGACCATGTTAGCATGGGTGCCAATGCAGCCACAAAGCTGCTTAGGGTGGTCGATAACCTTGAGCGCATACTGGCCATTGAGCTATTCAATGCAGCCCAAGCTCTTGAGTTCCGTCGGCCTGCAAAATCATCGCCCTACCTTGAGGAATTTATTGCCAGCTACCGTTCCAACGTAGGTTTTATTGAGCAGGATAGGATAATGTATAAGGAGATGGACAAAACTGTTGAATTCCTCAGACTGGGTAAGTTTCAGCGGGAGTAAATAAGATTTCCTTAAAAAACATAACCGACAGCTAAAACGGCTGTCGGTTTTTTCTTTAGTTAAGCTATTGTAACAAAAGACTGGGTTTTAGTTCATCAATTCCTTTTGGTAAGCATCAACCAAAATCTCTTTTAAATCAGGGTAGGGGATTAACAGCTCAATATCGCCGCGAGCAAAGCAAGCTATCTCGTAAACATTGTAATGGAGCAGCAAGCCCTTGCTGGTTAAACCAAACTCATTGGGAAGAACCAAAGAGCCATCGTCGGCCAACCAGTATTCGGTTTTGTCGGCAGGATTATTCAGGTACTGAACCGTAAAGGCCTTTTGGGCAATGGCTTTGAATCGGTCCATATCCGTAAACAGGTCGGTCAATTTTAGGATTTTTGTTTTTTTTAGGTCGATATTAAGGTAATGGTAACCATACATATCGTGGGCACCGCCAGTGTAACTCGATTGCTCGTAACGGAAAGTAATCAATCGGTTTGTTCGTAAAATCTGTGTAAAATCAACATCAATATACCACTCAAGGCCAGCACCAAATTGTTTCAGGAACTCTACGTAGGAACTGTCGTAGCTTATGGAGTTTTTTACCAGCATATCCTTTAGGTGAGCAAAATCGTTTCTATCAATTTCCTCATCCATGTTTCCCACAAAATCGTTTACAATTAGCTTTTCAATACGGGAGCTACCCTTACCAACGGGAACAGGGAAACGGTAAGCAACCCTAAAACACGATGAGTCGGGATGTAGGCAACCGCGTTTAAAAACAACCGAGTCGGCCGAAAAGGTTAAATTGTTGGAACTATTTGCCACAATTTGGGTGTAGGTATAGTAAGCCAGGGCAACAATTGCCACCAGCAGCGCTGAGCGAATCAGGTTCTTACTTTGCATAGTGATCTTTGATTAGTAACATCAAATATATTGCTAATTATATTGATTTTGATAAAACTGCTTGCTTTTTATTTCCGTTCTGTTTAACTTATGTAACCTATTCAATACCATGGTCATGGAAAACTCCGAAAAGCGGTTAACCATAAAAGATTTGGCCGAGGACGACCGTCCACGCGAGAAAATGGAGCGAAAAGGAGCCTCAAGCCTTAGCGATGCGGAACTGATAGCTATTCTGCTCAGAGTTGGTAATGCAAGCGAGACCGCAGTTGATGTGGCCCAACGGTTACTGGGGCAGGTAAACAACAGTCTCAACGAGCTTGCTCGTCTGAGCCTGCATCAGCTTACCAGAATAAAAGGGATTGGCAGAACCAAAGCAATAACCATCCTGGCAGCGCTTGAGCTTGGTCGTAGGCGAAATGCTGAGGGGCCAATAAACCGTGAAAGGATTTTCTCAAGCCGGAGCGTTATTGATTTGTTCCAACCTGTCCTTGCCGATTTGCCACACGAGGAGTTTTGGGTTTTGCTTCTGAATAAGTCCAATAGGATAATTGAAAGGGTAAAGGTGAGCCAGGGTGGAGTGGGGGGCACCGTGGTTGACCCAAAGCTGGTGTTAAAACACGCCGTTGAGCGGCTTGCCTCGGCTGTTATAGTGGTTCACAATCACCCATCGGGGAACCCCCAGCCCAGCGATAAGGATATTGCGCTAACCGAAAAGCTTAAGAATGCTGCGCAACTCTTTGACATCACCCTGCTCGACCACGTAATAGTAACCGATGGCGAATGCTACTCCTTTGCCGATAACGGAAAAATGTAACTGTTAGCTGCTGGTTGATTGTTGTTTATGAGAATATTGTCATGTTGAGCGTTAGCGAAACATCTCGTTTTGCACTTAAGAGAGAGATCCTTCACTAAGTTCAGGATGACAACCTTGTCATGAACCTAGCAACAGTAAGCATCACAGAGTTAAACAGTATAACACTGTGTTTCACAGAATGGCATTCACGAACAACGATTCACTAACAACGTACAACGCTTCCAGCCCCGTAGGGGCGAAACATATGTAACACCAAGCCTACCCCAATATGAATTGCGATGCACGCAATGCATATGCCATAGAGCAAGGATGAAACGTTGCATCGCAACAGAAAAGTATGGCAAAGAGCGGTTTACATGTTCTTTCTTGTCTTGATACAAGAAAGAACCAAAGAAAATCAAGGCTGAAAAGCCCGACCCGATGGGTGCCCCGTGGGTGGAACTGCCACGCGATACTATTCGCCACGCCTGCGGCGTGACTCATTTGGTATCGCTTACAAAGCCCACCGCCACGTTCCACCCCCGACCCATTGTCGGGTCTGGCTTTTATGCCACTGCGTATGGCACTCCGTGTTGGTTGAGGCATCGCATTAAAGAAGAGTTGAGGGTACTAATAGATGCTTCGACTAGTTCAGCATGACAATAGATTCACGAGCAACGTGCAACGAAGACCGCTTCCAGCTCCGTAGTGGCGTAATATTTGTAACAACATGATTATTCCCACATGTATTGCGATGCAAACAATGACATTCAAAGAGCAAGGGGAAAGCGTTGCATCGCAAAGGGAAAACAGTGCAAAGAGTGATTTTCAAGTTCTTTCTTGTCTTGATACAAGAAAGAACCAAAGAAGATCAAGGCTGAAAAGCCCGACCCGATGGGTACCCCGCGGGTGAAACTGCCACGCGATACTATTCGCCACGCCTACGGCGTGATTCATGTGGTATCGCTTACAAAGCCCACCGCCACGTTCCACCCCCGACCCATTGTCGGGTCAGGCTTTTATGCCTCTGCTTGCTTCTTCCGCTCCTTTCCCTCTCAGGGAAAAGGGCTAAGGTGATGCCGTTTTCTACATTTAACCTAGATGACCCCTCTAAATCTCCCCTGAAAGGGGAGACTTTAACGGTGAACCCCTCTCCTGTCAGGAGAGGGGTTTGGGGTGAGGTCATTTTCCACGAGCAACGAACAACGAACAACGAACAACGTTTATCAGCCCCGTAGGGGCGAAACATTTGTAACTCCATAGAACTCCCGTATGTAAAGCGATGCACCCTATGCATATGCCTAAGAGCAACACTGAAACGTTGCATCGCAAAAGAAAGGCATGGCAAAGAGCGATAAATGCCATTAAGGAAGTGATGGTACAAAGTGATGTTTAGGCGAGTTTAAGAAGACAGCGGAAGTTGTTGGTTGTTCGGTGTGAACACCGTGTAGCCCTGTGATAGTTTTTAAGTTGATGGTTACAAAAACCAAACACTACCCCAAAAAGCACACTTTAAACAATGATTCATTAACTTTACCCATAATAATTTTTGAGAAAATGAAAAGGATAATCATTTCAGCTATCATGGTCATAGTTGCAAATACCTCAATTTCGCAGGTTAGTGAAATGTATAAGGCAGAGATGTTTAAATCTAAAGGCATCCAGTTGCCCTACCGTATTCTGTATCCCAAAAACTTTGATTCTAGCAAAAAGTATCCATTGATTCTTTTCCTGCATGGTTCTGGTGAACGGGGCTCCGATAATGTAAAGCAGCTTACCCATGGGGCTAAGCTATTTGCTTCCGACTCTGTTATGGAAAAATATCCCGCAATTGTGGTGTTTCCGCAATGTCCTGCCAATAGCTACTGGGCTAATGTAGATATTGTAAACCAGTCCGATAGTAATCGGGCCTTTGATTTTCCAGCTAAAGGGAAGCCAACCCCTGCAATGGCTGCTGTTATTGAACTTCTGGATTCGCTCGTAAGGTTGAGTTATGTTGATAGGAATAGGTTATACGTTGGCGGCCTATCGATGGGAGGAATGGGTACCTTTGAGTTGCTTGCCCGAAAGCCTAAGATGTTTGCTGCTGCATTCCCCATTTGTGGCGGAGGCAGTCCTAAAAATGTAAATAGATACGCTAAAAGGGTTAAAATGTGGGTATTTCACGGCGAGGCCGACAATGTTGTTCCCGTATACCATTCACAGCGCATGGTCGATGCCATAAAACAGGCAAAGGGCGATGTGCGTTTTACGGTTTACCCTGGAGTGGGGCATAATAGCTGGGATAATGCCTTTGCGGAACCTGAGCTGTTACCCTGGTTGTTCAGTAAAAGAAAGTAGATACTAAAAAGGCTGCATTTTCTGCAGCCTTCTTTTTTATTCGGGTTACAAGTTACTTCTTATTACGCATAAGAACCTCGTCAATCATACCGTAGTCAAGCGCTTCCTGCGCGGTCATCCAGTAGTCGCGGTCGGAGTCCTTTCGGATACGTTCAATGGGATTACCCGAGTGGGTGGCAATAATCTCGTAAAGTTCCTCGCGGAGCTTAAGTATTTCGCGGGTAACAATCTCGATATCGGAAGCTTGACCCTCAGCTCCACCCATGGGCTGGTGAATCATTACACGTGAGTGGGGCAGGGCGGTTCGTTTCCCCTTTTCGCCTGCAGTAAGCAGAACGGCTGCCATCGATGCAGCCATGCCGGTGCAGATGGTTGCCACGTCGGAACTAATGTACTGCATGGTGTCGTAAATACCTAAGCCAGCGTAAACACCCCCACCGGGTGAGTTTATGTAGATTTGAATGTCCTTCGAGGGGTCAGTCGATTCAAGGAATAGCAGTTGCGCCTGAATGATGTTAGCCACATCGTCGTTAATGGGAACGCCAAGGAAAATAATCCTGTCCATCATAAGGCGCGAGAACACGTCCATGGTGGCAATGTTGAGCTGACGCTCCTCAATGATGGTTGGTGAGATGTAGCCGTTGGACATCGATGTGTACTGATGTAGTGTAAGGCTATTAATTCCCCGGTGCTTTATTGCATATTTTTCAAATTCTCTCATGGTCTTAAATTTTTTGTATTAGTAACGCAAAATAATCACAATTGTTAAAACAAAAAAGCGGAGCGGTTATAATTTACTAACAAACCAAAAAATAAAAGCCGGCTTACAAACCGGCTTTGCTGTGTTTTTGCTTTCTTACTTAAGCTTGTTGAACTCGTCGATGGTTATCTCCTTGGTGTCCAAGTTTACGTTAGCCTTGAACCAGTCAATAACCTTTTTATCCAGAATACGTTCCTGGAACTTACGAACCTCGTCGCGGTTCTTGAGGATATCGGCAGCGTAACGTTTGATGTATTCATCGGGTAGGAAGCTCATGCCGTAGGCAGCAAACTGGCTGCGAGCGTATCCCATGGCAAAATCTTCCAGTTCCTCGTTGGTAACAGCAAAGTTCTGCTCTTCGGCAACCTTATTGCTTATGAGCTGCCACTTAAGGTCTTTCTCAAACATGGGGAACTCGCTCTCAATCTGCTCGCGGGTGAACTTACCCTCGTTAATGGCAATCAACCAGCGGATTAGGAAATCCTTGGGTAGTTCAATTTTAAGCTTCTCGAGCAGCTTTTCCTTAAGGTCGATACCAAAGCGGTATTCGCTTTCGTGTTCAAGGTTGTGCTCAATCTCCTCGTCTATCTTCTTATTAAACTCTTCCTCGCTGTTTACAACACCCTCACCGTAAACCGCATTGAAAAACTCCTGGTTAAGCTCTGCGGGGGCAAAGGTTAACGTTTCAGTAATGGTTAGCTGGAATAGGGGGTTAACGTTTGCCAGCTCCTCCTTCTTGATTCGGAGCAGCGCCGACCTGTCGGCTTGGTTGGGAAATGCCTTATGGGTATCAATTACAAGCACATCGCCAACCTTAACACCGGTGAGCTTTTTACGTTCAACCTCATCGGCAACAAGGGCAACGGAAATAGAGGCACCCTCAACGGTAACACCGTTTTCGCGTGGCGATTCATCGTCGTTGAGTTCGGTAAGGGTAGCCTTAACCAGCCCTTTATCATCGGTAGCCTCAACGCTTACATACTTGCCGTGGCGGCTGCGGTAGCTGTCGATGTAGCTCTTGCGTATCTCGTCGTTCGGTAAAATCTTGTAGAATGGGAATTTGTCCTTTTTGGTAAACTTGATATCAATTTCAGGGGCAATACCTAAATCCCAGGCGAGTTCAAAGGACTCGTCGGTTTCCCAGTTAATGGGGGTTTGTTTTTCGCTTGGAATGGGTTCACCAAGGGTGCGGATCTTATTATCCTTAATAAAATCGAAAAGCTTATCCGATGCCAACTTGGTTACCTCATCGGCCAGGATATAGCGGTAATACATCTTGCGAATGAGCGACATAGGGGCCATTCCCGGACGGAAACCATTGATGTTTGCCTTTTTGCGGTAATCCTTCAGGCTTTTTTCAACACTTTCAGCGTAGTCGTTTTTCTCAACCTTAACCCGAATGGTTGTGTTTAACGAATCGATATCTTCCCTAACAATATTCATACTATGTGAAATGATTTAGTTGCTTGATTTATTTTACTTTACGCTAGTAACTCTGTTAAAATTAAGGCCACAAAGGTAGCTAAATGTGGAATAATCAGCAAGCTGCTAAACGAAGTTTAACTAAAATAACCGGGTGATTGTCAGGATTGAGCGGCAATATGCTTACTAATCGCGTTTAGTTCCCTCCTTATAGAGCCACACCTCAATGGGTTCAGCAGTTACCATACAGCCGTATCGCATATCCTCAAGAAAAGGCTTAATTTTATCGTAGAATCTGCGGATATTTTCCTCCTTATCAACCACCTCAACAGTAACTGGCAATTTCTCAGTAATTTCCCAAAACTTGTAGGAGTGGATTACCGAGCTGGCGCCATACCCCATAATTCCTTTATAAACGGTGGCACCAGCCAGGCCATATCGTTTTGCTTGGTAAACAATGGTTTCGAAAAGAAGCGAATGCTTCAGTTTATCGGTTGAGCTAATATAGATACGTAATCGGAGTGCTTTACTGTAATTTTCCATAGTGT
The DNA here is from genome assembly GCF_041102575.1 of Tenuifilum sp. 4138str. Classification (NCBI taxonomy): domain Bacteria; kingdom Pseudomonadati; phylum Bacteroidota; class Bacteroidia; order Bacteroidales; family Tenuifilaceae; genus Tenuifilum; species Tenuifilum osseticum. The sequence continues at coordinate 13,080 of NZ_JBGCUE010000016.1, forward strand.
TAGATAATTTGGATGATGTAGCGACCGGCAAAAACCGCAAGCAGTCCTAAGAAGAAGCTGGCTGCCGTGTAAACTGAAAGATATAAAAATTCGCGACCCTGAAGAAGAATGAACGCATCGTTTGCCAACGACGAAAAGGTGGTGAACCCCCCACAAAAGCCCACCGCCAAGAACAAACGCCACTCAGGCGAGATTAGGTTGCTCCTTTCCGAAAGGCCAAAAACCAAACCGATTATAAAGCTGCCCAAAATGTTAACCGTAAAGGTTCCCCAAGGAAAATTGCTAAGCGTGTGCAGCTGGAAATACCGGCTCACCAGGAAACGCGATACACTACCCAGAAAACCACCGATGCCAACTATTAAAATCGACCTGAACATGAATTGCTTTTTGCGAAGATACAAAACTATTGCCTAAACACGTGCAGCATTCTGTTTTTTGCTGTTAATGTATGCCCAAACCAAAACCATGATTTGGTTTTAAATGTGGTATTTGCAGGAGCAAAAGAAATGAGTGCTTGTAATTGCTTGGAATTAGTATTAACAAGTAGGAGATAGTTTTTATTTGTAAAGCGTTGGAAACAAGTAGTTACTGCGATTATTTTAACTTTTCCTTGTAGAGATACTTAAAGTGGTTGAAAAGCCGTTGAAAAACAGTAAGATTATCGGTTGATATTTCGGCGGTTCCGCGCAGCTCTCTATCGAAGTTTAAAACTGTTCCATATGTAGTAACGGCACCATTTGGTAGCTTAGCCATTGCCGGAAAGCCTTGCTCATTGTAACCCGATGATATAGAGGATATAATCCCTTCTACCGTACCATACTCAATGTATGGGTATCCATCAAGTTTAATGTTTACACGTTGATTAACCCTAACCTTGCCAGCGCTCTCAAAAGGGATAACCAATCGTACCTGAATTTCGCCTAGATTTTCAGGAATTATGGCAAAGATTGGTTCCCCTGTTTTCACTTCTTGCAAATCGCTCCAAATCCCCATAAACGATAACTTTCCTGAAGATGGTGCTACTAGTAAATAATTTTTTTCCCATGATGCTAAGGCACTTTTTAACTGGTTGAATGACTTTACAACATCATCATAAACCTTTTGTTTCTGGTTTTCAAGATCAATCTTAGTTTCAGCAATGGTCTGTTTCAACTTCTCAATGGTTATTGATGTGCTGGAAATCGTCAACTTGGAGTTCTCTAGGCCCTGTTGCTTTGACAGCAATGTAGATTGTGACTTTTCAAAATCGGCTTGCGCAATTACTTTTCCTTGAAGTAGTAATGAATCGCGTTTAAACTGCTTTTGGGTGATCTCGTACTCCCTAAGCAAGAGATTGTGTTGTAAGTTTAAAAGTTTTAAATGATTAATGTACTGTTTGAGTTCTCCTTCCAAAGCATCAATCTTAAGTAAATGTAATTTCTGTTTATGAAAAAGTGTATAGTTTGTTAATGCGGAAGTAAAGGCCGAGTAGCTATTTTGCACCTCACCTAAAACAAAATTCAATGTATTGAATTGGTTGGGCGAAACTCCAGCTAAAACCCTATCAATATCAAAATCCCGAATAAACTTTGCTAAACTAACTATATCTTCAAAGTTTGCTGGATTCTCAATAACTCCCAAAGTATCGCCCCTTTTAACAAAATCGCCATCTTTAACTGCGTTTAGTCTAGGTTTTCCAGTGGTACGGGCCATAACCACCGAAGGTGGGTTTTCGGCAGTAATTACTGCTGGTGCAACAACAGTATCGGGATACTTAAAAAAAATACTACCTATAAAAATTGCTACAATTACGCAAAAAATTACTGTTATACCCCAGCGGATAATCCATCGGGGAGGAACACCTAAAATCTCATTAATTTCTTCGGAACGTATATTTATTTGTTGGTCTTCCATAATTCAAAAATTAGAGAACACAGATAATCACAAACCTATTTCTACAAATCTATACAATTTGTCTTCAATCCAATTTTTCAAACCACAAAGGCGCATAATGAATGAGTTGTTTTTTTTTTAGATTGTATAAGGGCCTTGTTAACCTGTTCATTTGTAACATTTGTGTTCTATCTACAACTCCAGCTGATTTTTCACCAATGTATAGTAAGCACCTTTACTGGCAGTTAGCTCCTTATGAGTTCCAACCTCTACCACATTGCCTTTTTCCAGTACTATAATTTGATCAGCATTCTTCACAGTGCTCAGTCTATGTGCTACAACAACAGCCGTTCTGCCCTTAAAGAAATCCTGAAGGTTTTCCAGAATCATCCGCTCATTACTTGCATCTAACGAGTTGGTGGCCTCATCAAAGAAAATATATTTAGGATTCTTGTATACGGCTCGTGCAATCAGGATTCGCTGCTTTTGCCCTTGGCTTAAGCCATGACCTTCACCCCCAATCTTTGTATTGAAACCCAATGGAAGCGAAATTATAAAATCGTAAATATTGGCAATCTTAGCAGCTTTTACCAGCTGTTGCTTATCGATATTTTCCACACCTGGAGCAATATTTCGGGCAATTGTATCGGAAAAAATAAAACCATCCTGCATAACTACCCCACATTCCTCACGCCAGTGCCGAATGCTATATGTTTCAATACTATTTTGCCCAATCAAAATTTCACCTGAGGTTGGCGGATAAAATCCAAGAAGTAGTTTAACCAGAGTAGTTTTTCCACTTCCAGAAGTTCCCACAATGGCCGTTTGCTTACCAACAGGTATTTTTATGTTGATATTATTTAGCACAAGTTCACTATCGGGGCCCTCGTAACGGAACGAAAGATTCACCACGCTTAAGTCTGCATCGGAGGGGATATCGGCAATAAGATTATCTTCCAAATTCTCCTCATCGTTGCGGAGGTGGATTTCGCTTAAACGCTCAAGGCTGATTTTAGCATCTTGAAAAGCGTTGAAGAAGCCAATAAGCTGTTCAATAGGGCTGTTTAGCTGCCCTATAATGTACTGCACAGCCAACATCATACCCAAGGTCATACTGCCATCTACAACGCTTTTGGCAGCAATTATGGTTATTATGATATTTTTAGTTTCGTTTAGCAGAAAAGCCCCGCTTTGCTGGTACTGGCTTAAAGCCAAACCCTTTACGCTAACCCGGAAAAGTTTTGCCTGAATACTCTCCCATTCCCACCTTTTTTGTTGCTCGCAACCATTCAGCTTAATCTCCTGCATTCCCTGTATCAGCTGGATAACATTACTTTGGTTTGCCGACATCTGCGCAAACCTGCGATTATCCAGCTCGGCTCTTTTCTTCAGGAACATAAGCACCCAAAGCGCATAAAGCGTACTCCCTATAAGAAACACAGTAAAAATCTTGTAGCTGTAAACCAGTAGAACAACACCAAAGATTATAACATTGACAAACGAAAATATGATGTTCAACGATGTTCCAGTAAGAAAGCTCTCAATCCTCTTATGGTCGCCAATGCGCTGCATTAAATCGCCTGTCATTTTGGTGTCGAAAAAGCGCATTGGTAGGCGCATGAGCTTAGCCAAAAAATCGGAGATTAGCGATACGTTTACCCTTGTTCCCAGATGCAGGAGTATCCATCCCCTAACAAACTCAACCGAAACGCGGCTAAGCGTTAATACCAGCTGTGCTATAAGCACTAAGTATATAAAGCCGATATTCCTGTTGCCAATACCCTGATCAACTATGCTTTGAGTCAGAAAAGGCAAAAGTAACTGAAGTAAGCTCCCCAGTAACAGCCCTAGGAATAGCTGTACAATTAACCTATGGTAAGGCTGTAAGTACTTAAACAGGTAGCCAAGGCGGCGTTTATTCAGCTTTTCATCGGCATTTGAGTAAAAATCAGGAGTAGGCTCTAAAAGCAAAGCTACACCCTGTTTTTCACCCCCTTCGTTTGTGGATAGCCAGCAGTTCAAAAACTCGTTTACGGGATACTTAATTAAACCAGCTGCGGGGTCGGAAACATGCACAACCTCCTGTCCCTTTTTACCTGTAATTTTATAAACCACCACAAAGTGGTTCTGGTTCCAGTGCACAATGGCTGGTAGCGGAGCCTCATTTTTTAGCTGCTCAAAACCAATCTTAACGCCCATGGTACGGAAACCAATACTCTCTGCCGCACGGCTAATACCAAGCAGGCTTACTCCTTCGCGGGTAATATGGCTCCTGTCACGTAAGGTATCCAGTTTGTAATGTTTGCCATAGTACTTTGCAACCATGCGTAGGCATGTTGGGCCGCAATCCATGGCATCGTATTGGGTGTAATGGGGGAATGAATGCATTTTTATAGATTTGAAAGGCTAAAAAATTACAATAATCATTGATCCAAATTAGAATGCACAAACCAAACCTACTTAACGTTCTGATCCTCAATAAGACTTTCCTTAACTGTACGTTTAACTTTTTTCCCCTTATTAAAAAAATAGCTAAAACGCAACGCCAATGCAAATGAATGGTGTTTAGTTGTTGTGTACTCCGTAAAGGAATTATCCCAGTATTTCTCGGTCTCCTTTAATCTAAAAAAAGGTTCAATGGCCATTATCGTTATATGACCATTTCCTCCTAAAAGGCTTTTCCGTAAAAATATTCTATCTATATAGGGATTTTCCTTATAATACCCTGATGCTTCGTATTCTCTTGTAGTTAGGGTAGTCTCAATACCAGCAAGTAAGTCGTATGGCAATTCAATGTCTAAGCCTAGGTACATTTCTCCAACCCAACCATTGTACTTACTATTAGGATACATAACATAGTATGCACTACCATCAATAGAGATATCAAGTGCATCGAATAGATACAGCGACGACTCTACTGATCCACCCCAACTTTTTGACCATGTAAGATTTTGCCATTTGCTAATCAATTCCCCGTCATTAAGAGCGTAAACCAGTTCGTGCTTATCATCGGAATGTGTATAAAATGCAGAGCATGTTATACTTAAATCGCTATCATTCCAATTGGCACTATGGCTCAATTTTACAACACCATTTTTTACTGGTTTAAGGTTAGGGTTTCCTGCTGTGGCCGAAAGCGAATCGTCAGAATGGTAGGTAAAGGGAATTAGCATAAGGTAATGCGGGTATGTCAACCATTGATTGTACGATAGAGTCACAGTTTGCTCTTTGCTAAATTTATATCCCAGTGAAACGTACGGAAGGTAAAACCATTTTTGCTTTACAATGTTACCATCCGAAATATCAATTTTCTGATGCTCGGCCCCCATGCCTAACTTAAGCAAAAAATAATTGCCCTGATAATTTGCATTAGCAAACAAAGTGCTTTTGGCCTCAGCATAATCAACCCAACTCCTATCATCCATACTTGTAAAGGTGTTATCGATTTGCCTCCGGTTGTATTGTACTCCACATCTTAGCTGCCATTTGATGGCAATAGGTTGTGAATACACTAATTTAGATGTTAGAGTATAGAAATCGGTTTTGGTATTTTCCTTTCGTGGTTGAGTAAAACTACCATATACATTCTCCAGTTGAGAGTTCGAATAAAGGTTGTTTCGATCTCTGCTAAACCACATAAAATCGCTATTCAACTCCAGCTCATGGCTAGGTTTATTAAACTCTTTTTTCAGGAATAAGTTATAGTTCTGCTGCACTGCATCGTAGAGTACTTCACTTTTTGTTTGATAATTAATTGACTTGCCCTTGCCACTTAGCGTATTGTTATCCGATGCACTTTCATGAAAACTTATAGGTTTATAGTTGGCAGTAACACTTATCAAGACTTTTTGCCCCAATAAAATATCGGCGCCACACTGCAGTTGATGCTTTTCGGAAGTAAATCGGCCATTGTTAGAAATCGATTTAAGGCTGATACCCCCCCCCTCATCCCAATCCAGCCTACTACTAGAAACCTGAATATCATTTTCCTCTAGGAATCCCAATTGATAACCCGCAAACAACTTCACATTTTTGAATACATACCCAATCTGAAATCCACTATTATTAACGGGATTAAAGCAACTATACTCAGCATTAGCAGATAGCGATAAGCCATAAGTAGGCTGCCCCTTTAGCACAATATTAATAACACTAGTGGTTTCGCTACCAAACTCCGCACTAGGATTAGTAATTAACTCAATCCGTTCAATATCCTTAGGATTTATAGCATTTATATTTCTTCCACTACTTGCGCCATTCACAAGAACCAACACGTTTGTACTACCAGAAACCTTAATTTGCATATCCTTGCCCCTTACGCTAATTCCAGGTATTTTCGAAAGTAAATCGAAACTAGTTGAAGCAGATTTAACAACTCTGGCATCAGGAACAAATAAAGTTCTATCCACCAAAGTATGTAATCCTAAACCATTTCGCACTATAGCAACGGCCTCTAACTGTAAAGTATCAACAGTTAATGTAACATTTCCAAATTCTGCATCATTCGATAAATCAACACTTTTTGAAAAAGACATAAACCCCACATACGAAACTCTTACTACACAATTTCTAAACGGTATTGAATCAATAGTAAACCGTCCCGCCATATCAGTAATAGCACCTAGTAATAAGGAACTATCATTATCCGAATTAACACAAATAGTTGCATAGGGTATTGGATTCTTATTGGTATCAAACACCATACCTGTAAGGCTATAGTATTGCTGAGCATAAAGGAAATTCTCAGCAAAAAGAAATAAAAAGAAAAAACAAGTTTTCAAACGATTCATAAATTATTTACATTATAATCACAAAAGTTAAAACAATTATATTTAAGTTCATACTCAGTAATAGATGGACATAAAATATTAAATGCACAATCCTTACATGGTTCAACTTGTTTTCTAGTAAGAAACCAAGGGCTATTATCATAAAAAAAAGAATTATAAATAATAGTTTCAATTTTATCATTCTTCAAATTTCCAACATAAAAATTAGGCGTTATGTAACAACTTAAGTCATTTGATATTATTAACTTCCCTTTATAATTAACATTAAATATTGATTTTTTTATAACATCACTAATGCTTTGTTTTGTTGCTAAAAGTTCATGTCTATGAAAAAATAGAGTATTCTTTACAAAAGCGAGGTCATTACCAATGAATCTAAAACTAAATTGACTTATATTATATTTAATAGCTAAATTATTAAAATAGTTGTATTGCTCAATATTCTCAATATGAAATACATAATTATAAATCTTATTTAACACTCCTTCATCTATAGATTTTAAAAATTCTTCGTTTTTATTCGAAAAATACAAGTTACACTTTATAAGAAAATTATTTTTAATGAATAAATTCAAAATTGATCTAAAATTAGGAATTAAGTTTAAATCAACAGTAATAGATTTAAACTTAATTTTATTGGATAACATAACAATCAAATCACAATAAAATTTGCTATCCAGATTAAACTCAGATAGTATAATATTTAATCCCTTTAAAAAAGCAAGTTTCTCAACTTCGCTAATTAATATATTTAGATTATCATAATTTATTGAAAAATTATTATCTATAACAACATCTACATATCTAACTGATTTTAATAGTGTAATATTATTAACTAACCCTTCTTGAAATTTATTCTTGTAAATAGAGTACAAATCTTTATTTAAATATAAATTCGGAGAAAAAATAAAAGGTGAAGACAAAGAATCAGGGCTATAAATAATATCTCCGAAAAAACCATTCCTTAAAGAATTAACAAATTTAGAGAGTATCTCATTAAATTGATTTTCATGCAAAATAGTAACATTTGTTCCATTTTCAGTTATTTGTTTGCATAAACCAAATATAAAATCATCATTAAATAATAAAGATTTCCCTGTAATAGTATTGTATATTAATACCTCACTTTTTACTTCTGAAAATCCAATGCAACAATATGGTTCTATGTATAAGTAAATCTTATTACAATTATTCAAATTCATCATATAAAAATAAATTATAAAATATATCAGTCAATAATTCTTTATGACTAAGACTATCTTCAATTTTTTGAATACAATCTTTATAGAATTTAGTTCCTCCTGAATAGTTTTTAAATTCATCACAAATCACTTTTTTAGTATTCTCGAAAGGGGAAGCTCTATAAATACAAAAATCACAATTAAAAAAATTATAACACACTTGACAATACATATTCAATTTCTCGGTAAATCGATTAAATTCAGTTAAAATATTATCATAATCAATATTTACAGTTTGATCACAAACTCTTCCTATAGGAAGAGTATCTATTTCAGTACAACGATGAATTGTGCCATCTGCTCTTAAGAATGGTTCATTCTTAAATGGAATGCAAGAACATAAAATTCTCATATATGGGACATTCTTATCTTCAATACAATTGGAATTTTTATAATAAATACCAATATTATTTTTAATAAATCTATTTAAAAAATATGCATTAATAGATGATAAATGATTATCATAATCGTTATGTTTATTTTCAAATGCTTTAAATAAATTCTTGTAAAAAAAATCTTTATTATATTCATTCAATCCAAATTCAGAAAGTATAGAAACACCAGGAATTTTATTATATCTGTTTTTAAAAAAAGAATAAATTGATTCGATACTACTTTTTTTATGATAAACTGACTGAAAAACAAGATTATGCCCAAAATAATTAGGATACTTATTTTTCAAATAATCAATATTGCTTACTACAATATTATAAGACTCTTTCCCGTTTTTGAATTTTCTATAGATATTATGGTTTTTGTCTCCATCTAAACTTATTGTTATTTTAAATTTGTTTTTAATCAAAAAATCAATATTTTGTTTAAGCAAGGTACCATTTGTAGTTATTTTATATTTGAATGCAATAGAAGAATACTTATCCTCTATGTAAGTTATAATTTTTTTAATTAAATCTATTTCCAATAAGGGCTCTCCTCCATAAAAGCCAATTGTTAAATTATTTCTTTTATATTGTTTATAATTGAATGAAAGAATAAAATCAATAAAAGTAATAGCAGTTTCAAATGACAATGATCTTCGATCTGATATATTATTATAATACTTTCCATTGATACAGTACGTACAATTAAGATTACATTTCTGAGTTACTTCTAATACGATATTTTCACATTGTGCAATTTCTTCGAAGACGATCTCTTTGGTAATATCTGGATTTTTTAGTATATTAAAATCTACAGATTCTGAAATTACACCATTGTCAACAAAGAAATTATATTTAACTAAAGCGTATTCAATATCTTCAACAGTCTCTACATCAAACACGCTAACACTCAATCCATTTTGCTTTTCTAGAAGTTCTTTTTTTGCAACATTAATGCCATAAGTAATGATCTTATATAATGTAGGCGTTATTAGAAAATAAGTTCTTTTTCGAAAACTATACAAATAATAATTATTACTATTTGTTTTAAAACAAATTATTTTTCGTTTCATATTATTAAAAAGAACTTGCATAATAAAATGCAAGTTCCCACTTAAAGATTATTCAACAACTTCTTCGAGATGTATATTTTTTCTATTCGATGCTTTATTTGAAGCATCTCCACAACCAACACAAGTGTCTTTACATTTAACTCTCGCATCTTCTAATTCTACCCCACCTCGGATTTCTAACAATTGTTCTCTTTGGATTTCTGATTGTCAGAATTCAATCAAGTTAAATTTTTCTTTCATAAACTAAAATATTTATCTACTCATAGGGAATATCCCAGGCTTTTCGGTTACCGCCCACCAATCCACCCAGCGCTGTTTTTTTAAATGGATTAGTTAATACAAAGTAAACTAGTAGGTCGGAATCCACACTTCCGCTTTGAAATTAAAAATATGTTTTATAACATATTTATAGGGAGGCTTTACTATTACTATCAGCATTGCTTTTTGGCTCGTGCTCAATAAAGCATAGCGTCAGCTTACCCGGACGGGAGTACCTCCAGGTTCGGAGTTCATGGTCGTACTCCAGGGGCACATTAATGATTGCTAGCTGCTCAAAGTAGCACCTTTCCGTACGCTCGCTAACCCCCAGCTTACTGGCTATTTCCGCTGCAGTTCCTGTATTACCGCTACGTAAAAGGAAATCGAGATACTCTAAACGGTGTTTTGTTTCAACATTGTTAATACATTTTGAATAAATATAAAACTGATAACGTCAACTGTGAGATATTTATTGTATAAAAAAAATGTATTTACAGTTTAATTCTACCACTCCTTATTACCTACTTTTACCCATAGTCCAACCAACAGTAAATAAATACTCACGGGGGTGTAAATAGTACAACGTTCTTACTGCTTCACTTTCGGAACTATAAATCTGCAGGTATCTTTTTGAATTGAATAGATTCCTAATTTTAAATTCAAAAGTAAGACGACTCTTTGAGGGATTGTACTTATAGAAAAAATTTGAAATTAGGGCACTATTGCGCTCAAGATTTTTGGTCTTACTATTATAAAAATTTGCTTCTAAACCTAATATGTGTTTTGCCTTTATTAAAAAATATATATCAAGTTCATTGTTATAATCAACAGTTTCATTTCTTAAATTTCCATAATAGGCTCTACTTTTTATAACTTCACTTGAACATCTTAAATTAAAAAAAGAGCTAAAGTTTAGAAACATAGAAGGCGTTAATGAAAGGGTATTAACCCTAAAAACTTGTTGCATGTCATTTACTAAAATTGGAATATTAGTAAAAGAGTATATTGTTTCAACCTTCAATGTGGTTTTAATAGCGTTAATAAACCAGCTTAAACTACTATTAAACGATTGGTTATTGCCAATTAAACTTTGGTTAACTAGACTATTTATTATATATCCACTTGGGTATATTACATGATTGTTTATAGCATTTTTATGCTGTTTTGAGTAATCCCAACTTAACGAACCAAAAAGTCCAGCCGAAGGCATTCGAAATGTTGCATGAAAATTGTAATAAAATGTATTGTTTAAAGCAAAATCAATATAGCTAACATTCAAATTTCTATAACTAGGAATAGTATATCCCCGAAGCATTTCAATAGGTTCGCTAGTACTTTGTTTGAATCCCACATAAGAATAAAACGTAATTGTTTTAAATAAGTTAAATTTTACAGAAATAAATGGGTTTACTGTAACAAAATTTTTATCGATTTTAAGATTATGATAATGATCATTCGCATTGATTTTAGAGAATAAAACTGGAATTTTGAGAATGAACCTCACCTTTTTTAATGTATAATTTATTTCTTCCTGCAATTTTACACTAGAGTTCTGCCAATCCAGGTTGTTTATTAATGAATCAATGTCTACTATTTTTCCTTTATCAATCATTGAAGTATTATGTATAAAATTCTTGTAATTATATGATATATTAGATGCTAATAGCCAATTGCCTATTGGCAATGTAAAAGAAATAGAATTTTGGGTATTAAAGGTGCGATTGGATATTTTTTGTATTAAGCTATCACCAAAGTTATCTAAAAAACTTCCTGTTGAACGCATAAATAATTCCTGTGGAGAATAGTTATAATCAACAACCGATCCCATCTGTATAAAATATTTTTGAATGGGGATAACTAACTCAAACTGATTTGTTAATGTTTGGTGAAAAGGAGTTGCAGTAATATCCTGTAAAAAGTTAGTATTTGATATGCTACTTTCATTTTCATCCCAAAACCCACCGTAATTTATTTTATTCTTAAAATATGCCGATTTACTATTTTTAGTTATTGTTATATTTCCAATGAAACTGCTACCTAATAATGAATTAGTTTGATTCTCATCAATAGTAAATATGGAATCTGTTAAAAAGTAACTTCTGGAAACGAGTTTTTTTACATCAATCCTATTTTTTAGATACGAAGCATTTATTTTAATATCAACTTCTTTAGAGAATTTTACTATTTGGTTATATGTCATTAAATTAGTGTTATTATCAGTAAAAACAGCTTTTTTTACATTGGGAAAGGAAATGTTTGGGGTTGATACATAGGTATCCTTTATTGTATAAAGTCCATCAACTTCTCCATTATTGATTGTTATTGACTGGTGCTGATCGAACATACTATTCCCCAGATTATTATTTTGCCACGATAAAATTATTTGCTGCCTTTTTTGAAAAGCCATTGGAGTAGTATTCACATCCCACATTATAGGTTTCTGACCAATTGTTCCTTTAGCCACACCTGTAAGAGCTACATTATTTTTCAACTTTATATTTAATGCTGTTTCATCGGTGGGTATTGCAGTACCAACTGCTTTTATTGGCTGATGATTTAACAACACCTCAACGGATGCTACGCTGGTTTGAGGCAAATTTTTATTTGCTAGAGAATAATTTCCTTCCAACAAATCCATACCCTCAATATAGTATTTCCTTATTTCCTTTCCCTGGTATGAAATTTTCCCATTTTCATCTACTTTAAAACCAGGCATCTTATCAATAACATCGCCAATCGAAAAATCGTTTTCCGTTGCAAAAGATGAAACTAAATAGCTAATTGTATCGCCTTTAACTCTAATTGGCGAACTTGCTACCTTAACCTCATCAATGTTATTAATTTTTGGATATAATGTTATAAAGAGTTTATGGTTCGAATTTGAAATTAGTAAAGCTGTATCCTTGATCTGAAGAGACCTAAAGAATAGTAAAACAGAATCCGATTTACTGTCAATTTTCAAAACAAAAACACCGTTTTCGTCTGAGTAGCAGTATGAAAGAATTTTACTTGTGTTATCTTTAGGATGTACAGTAATAGAAATATCACTAACAAAAACTCCGTCGGAAGACTTTACTTTCCCCTCAATTGTGTTTTGTGCAAAGGTTAAAGTGCAAGTAAAAAATATTGCAACTAAAAAGCCAACTTTATACATATTAACTAATAAAGTTCAATAAAATTGTTTCTTCGCTGAACTCTCATAACTGCTTTGTACTTCATTGCATCATCCGAAAACGTTACGTTATCAAGCATCCTAATCAGTTCTGCTTTACTTGCTTCAAGCGCTTTTACAAATCCTTTTGCATCGGTCGTAATAAAATCTTTATCCACAAAATAGATTGGTTTCTTTACATTTTTCATTGAAACAAGTTTGAAAACATGTTCTTTTTTTGAATCATGTAAAAAAACAATTAGCCCAGGTAATCCATAGAATTTATAAGGTCCATCGTTAATTGGAATAGCTAATGTAAACCATGCAATATAGTTTCTCCCAGCAAATTGGGTTTTAGCCTTAATGCAAGACAGTCCGCTTATAATCGTATCCGAATTATCATCAATTTCCCAGTTAAACTTGATTTTTTCGTTTACTAAGAAATTCCCTTCAATACTCATATCGGTTCCTGTAAATAACGTGGTTCCTTTTTCAGGGTAGTTCTTATAAACATAGTAATTGCAATACGCAGGAACTGGCGAGCCGCTTACCTGAGGTAGTAATTTTGAAAAAGCCACATCGGAAGGCTCGTTTGCGTATAGCATAAATAAAGAATCCGCATACATTGCACTTGTACTATAGAATTTCGAACATTGAGAACCAACCTCTAAAACCATTTGATGCGATTTCACAGAATTAGGATTTCCGTGCTCCTCGTAAAATGTATATTCATAATAAAATTTCCTTTGGGACACATCAATCTGCTTATACTTTTGTGCGAATAGCAATTGGGAAAAAACTAAAAAAATAAAAATATTAATTAAATATCTCATGGTTTGTAATTATTTAATGCATAGTTATAAATTTAATTTAAAGGGGTAATGGATATAACATTACCCCCTTTTCATTACTGGCAAACAATATCAGCTATTGCTAATACCTTGCCTACAATTTCAGTTGTTGTTCTTCCACAGATGGTTCCATTAAAAGAACCTGCATCACACTGAATAGAATACTTTACACAAGCAACCTCTTGTTCAACTGCTGGTGAAGAACTACTAAGTCCCAAGGATAACAAAGTAATTAGTAATAACGGTTTAACAATTTTCATAGTAATGTTAAATTTATTCCTACTCATAGGGAATGCCCCAGGCTTTTCGGTTTCCGCCCACCAATCCACCCAGCGCTGTTTTTTTAAATGGATTAGTTAATACAAAGTAAACTAGTAGGTCGGCAGCTACACTTCCGCCTTGAAAGTAAATATATGTTTTATAACATGTTTATGGGGGGGGTAGGATGGCTTTGCTATTACTATCGGTATGGCTTTTGGGCTCTTGTTCAATAAAGCATAGCGTCAGCTTACCCGGACGGGAGTACCTCCAGGTTCGGAGTTCATGGTCGTACTCCAGGGGCACATTAATGATTGCTAGCTGCTCAAAGTAGCACCTTACCGTACGCTCGCTAACCCCCAGCTTACTGGCTATTTCCGCTGCAGTTCCTGCCTTACCGCTTCGTAAAAGGAAATCGAGATACTCTAAACGGTGTTTTGTTTCAATAATATTCATAACCCTTTTAATATGATATTATTAAAAGTAACGATATTTGTGAAAAATATTTTGTATCTTAAATAAATGTGTTAAAGAAAAATTTAATACTTATACAAAAATAATAGAATACTTATTACAATGTGGTTTAGCCATGAAAATTTTCATGTTGGTTACCAAAAAATCGGATAAGATTGAGCCGAAACAGCTCATTGCTCTTTTCTCTTCAATCCTTTGAAGAGTTCCCTCGACTTTGCTTGGGATGACAAAACCATACTTTTTCTACTCCCTTGTCATGCAGAGCTTGTCGAAGCATCTATATCCTCCTTTATTACTTTTTTTAATGAGATTCCTCGACTAGCTCGGAATGACAACACCATTGGCTCCTTCGCTCACTTTGTCATGCTGAGCTAGCCGAAGCATCTCTATCTCCCTTCATCCCCTTTTGATTGGTTTTCTGGCAATCGCTCTTTGCCGTGCTTTCCTATTGCGATGCAACGCTTCAGTCTTGCTTTTTGGCTTATGCATTGCGTGCATCGCCATACTAGCGGGGGTAGCACTTTGGTTACAAATATTACGCCCCTACGGGGCTTGAGACGTTGTTCGCTATTCGTGAATCAATGTTCGAGAATATCACGTCACACGCTCTGTGTAACACCGTGTTACATTGTGTAACTCTGTGATACTTACTGTTGCTCGTTGTTCGTGAAACTATTGTCATGTTGAGCTAAGCGAAACGTCTCATGGGGTCGATTAGATATCCTTCGCTGCGCTCTTGATGACAGTGTTAGCTTATAGTTGATGATGTTAATAGTTCCATGATGAACTTTAGCGAGATATTTCATTGCTAACTATTGGAAGATCTTTAGGCAAGTACAAGAAAATCATGGATAGCCTAAACACGTGCAGCATTCTGTTTTTTGCTGTTAACGTATGCCCAAACCAAACGGGTTCCCCAGGTGCGGTAGGGTGCCCATCGCTCTGATATTTGCAATAAATCGTGCCGAAGCCTTTTCCCATCGCTTTTCAGATGGTAAAGCTCAGCCATTCCCTGGCGAATGGCAAGATCGTCAACGGGGAAAACGTCGTTTCGGCCTAGGGAGAAGATGAGGAGCATCTGGGCAGTCCACACCCCAACGCCCTTAACCTGTGTTAGCAGCTTAATTACCTCGTCGTCGGGCAGCCGTTGGATGGAGTCAACAGCTAAATCGTGGTTCATTGCAAACTCCGCCATAGCTTTCAGGTAAATGGTTTTTGCACCCGACAGGCCAACCTTTCGGAGCTCCAAGTCATCGAACTTTAGGAGATGATTTGGATTCGGGTATCTGTCAGGAAACAAATCCAGAAAGCGATTAAAAATTGTGGTCGCCACCCTGCCCGATAGCTGCTGGCTAATAATGTTCTCCAGCATATCAATGTAGATATCGTTGGTAACAGGCAGGGGTTTAACTTCAAGCGTATCGGCCAGTTGGGCAATTACACTGTCACGCTTTAGGATATCGACTATGGCTTTGTTCATTGCTATCTTTCAAAAAAAAGAATTGCAAAGTAGGTTGATATTTTTATAACTTTGCTAAGATAAAACATTTCCGATGATACACGAACTTGGACAGCAGAACTCTATTCTTAACCAGTTTATTGCAGAGTTAAGAGATGTAAATGTTCAGAATGATTTTATGCGTTTCCGCCGCAATCTTGAACGATGCGGCGAAATTTTTGCCTACGAGCTTAGCAAGGTATTGAGCTACCAAACCGTACAGGTGCAAACACCGCTTGGAACAGCCGATGTTTCAGTTCCAAACAATAATGTTGTATTGGCCACCATACTACGTGCTGGCTTACCCCTACATCAGGGAATGTTAAACTATTTCGACAAGGCGCAGAACGCCTTTATTTCGGCCTACCGGAAATACGACAAGGATGGCACCTTCCGCATTCAGTTCGAGTATATTTCGTGTCCCAGTATCGAGGGCAAGACCCTGGTACTTATCGACCCCATGTTGGCTACTGGGGCATCGATGCTACTGGCATACAAGGCCTTGCTTGAACACGGTAAACCGCTGCATACGCATATTGTGGCAGTAATTGGTTCAAAGGAAGGGGTAAACTATATGAAACGCAACCTCTCGCCCAGCGAGGCAACCATTTGGGTTGGTGCCATTGACGATGAGCTCACGGTGAAATCGTACATTGTTCCAGGCCTTGGCGATGCCGGCGACCTGGCTTACGGAAAGAAGGATTAGGGGTTGGTTTTTGGTGTTTGTATGTATTTTATTTTCAAAACAGGGAAAATTTAATCATTTTAAGCTATTAATTATGAATACTCTTCATTAACCAGCATGTTTGCAATGAGACTAAAAGTCATGGTAATCGTTTCGATGTTGTTCGGCACATCCTGCAAATCGCAGGATTTGCAGACAGTACCAGCGCTCGACCTCCAACGCTACGCCGGTACATGGTATGAGATTGCAAGGCTGCCCAATAGCTTTGAAAAGGGGTTGGAGTGCATAACAGCTACCTACACCCTTCGTCCCGATGGGCGGGTTACCGTTGAAAACAAGGGGGTAAGAGCCGATGGCAGCGTGAGCAGCATTAAAGGAGTGGCTTGGGTTTCCCGTGAGGATGAGCCTGCTAAGCTAAAAGTAAGGTTCTTTTGGCCATTTGCTGGCAAATACTGGGTGGTTTACATTGATAACGATTACCGCTATGCGCTTGTGGGGGAGCCAAAGCGAAAGTATTTCTGGATTCTATCGCGTACGCCACAAATAGATTCAACAACCTATGTGCAACTAGTTGATATAGCCAGCCAAAAAGGATTCGATACCCAAAGGCTGATTACAGTAAATCAAAAATGCCCCGAATAGGGGCATTTTTAGTTGTTACGTTAAATGTGTTTTAGGCATTAACTGGCTCGTACTTCCATACCTTTCCGGCATCGGTACAGGAAATGGCAATTTCATTAATGGTGATGGAGAACAGGGGGTGAATAAAGTCAGGGGCAATCTCCTTAAGGGGCTCAAGAATGAACCTGCGTTTATGGAGTTGCTTGTGGGGAACAATAAGTTCAGGGGTGTAAAGTATCAGATGGTCGTAGAATAGCACGTCGATATCCATTGTGCGCGAGGTATAGCCCTTACCGTTGCGTTCGCGTCCCAGTTTCGATTCAATGTACGAAATCTCCAGCATAATGGCAGCCGGGCTAAGGCTTGTTTCAACCATTAAAACCTGGTTCAGAAAGTTGTTTTCGCTTTCAAAGCCCCAGGCTTCCGATTCGTATATGGATGACGATTTCTTGATTGTTCCAATTCGGGCTGCAATAGCCTCGCGGGCCGAATCAATCAGCTGCTCTCTATCACCTAAATTACCACCTATCGATAGGTAAACTTTAGCCATGACTTTTTGGGTTAGTGTAGCAAACATATCGTTTTTTTTAAAAGGCTATTCGCCTTTAGCAAAATTTTTTTAAACCGAAATTAACATGTTATTAACAATCAATAGTATAGGTATTATGGGTTTTGATATTCAAATGCACAATTTTATTAAACTTAAAAGGAGTTTTGTTTTTCCCAAATTAGTCAATTGAAAAATTCAATTGACTAATCGACTAACAAAATCTAATCATTCCGAAGTCTCGGAATGAAAGATTTTGGTAAGTCGGGATTACCTTGATTAGTCAATAGAAACAAGTTATTTAAATGTTTTTTGGGTTTCTATTGACAAATCTCGCTTAATTTTTTCGTAAATTGGGGTATTGAAAATTTTTGATCCATCCATGTTCAAAAATGTTTTGATAGCAGTTTTAATGGTGGCAGGCAATTTTTACTTGTTTGCCAAGGAACTACCTAATAGGATTCTCATCATTAACTCTTATCATACTGGTTTAAGCTGGACCGATAGTCTAAATAAGGGGTTTATTGATGCAGTTAAAGGATTTGACCAGTCTGTTGAGTTCTTTATTGAAAATCTTGATACCAAGCGTTTTCCGGAAAATCTAAACAGGAGAGAGCAAAAAATCTATTTATCGACCCGGATACAGCAAATAAAACCTAATCTTATTGCCCTAACCGATGACGACGCCTTTATCTTAATGGAATCGCTCCTAAAGGAGATTTCAGGGTTAGACACTATTCCCGTGGTTTTCATGGGCGTAAATCATGATAAGGCTTACCCTAAAAATTTTACTGGAGTACTGGAAAGGGTTGATATAAAAGCAAACCTTGAGTTTATAAAGCAACTTCAACCTAATGTAAAAAGGGTTTACTGTGTAACCGATGAAACAACCACAGGCAAGGTAATTGGCGAGAGGATTAATAACACCCTACTAAAGTATAATCCTGGTTTTGAGGTGCGCGTTATTTGGAACCTTAGCTATTATGACCTAATTGATACTCTTTCTAATTTAAGCGATAACGAGGCAATCCTATTCTTACTTTTCAATAGAGATATCAAGGGGAACTATTTTTCCTATGAGGCAATACTGGATTCATTAAGCAGGAACGTTAAAGCTCCCATTTACGGCACATGGTCGTTTTACCTAAACCATGGAATAGTTGGAGGAGCCATAATATCGGGTTACCATCACGGTAAACGAGCCGGAGAGCTAGCAAGTCTGCTACTGAAAGGGGTTTCGCCCAAAACTATTGCTCCTACCGATGGCCCATCCGATTTTATTGTTGACCATTTACAACTTGTAAAATATTCCATTTCACAAAAACTTTTACCCCAAGGAACGCTCATCCTTAATAAAAATAAAAGGTTTATTCATTTAAGCAGAGGCACAACTCTGGTAGTTGCAGCGATAGTTCTTTTGCTAATTGTGCTTTTAATTTTCATGGGTGTGTATAGCCGCATGAGGCACAAGGCGCTAAGGTTGCAAAAGTACTACAACACATTGCTGGAGCAAAAGAACCAAGAGGTTGAAAACAGCTTAAAGTTTGCAGAGGAGGCAAATGAGCTAAAGAGCGCTTTCCTGGCCAATATGAGCCATGAAATCCGTACACCCATGAATGCCATTGTTGGTTTTTCAAAGCTGATAAAGGAATCATCGCTGCTAAGTCCGGAAGAGGTAAACGGTTATCTTGATATTATTGCAGAGAATGCTCAACGGCTAATGAGGCTTATTAACGATATCATTGATATTTCAAAGATTGACTCAAAGCAGCTTTCCATCTATAAACGCCCTGTTCAGCTTGGCCCCCTGTTTGCCAACTGCTATAGGGCTGCCGAGGTAGAACTCGACAGGGTGAACAAAAATAACATAGCCATTGAAATGTCGTTTCGTCCCACCGATGCAGCCCTTGAGGTAGTAACTGATCCCGATAGGCTTCAACAGGTGGTAATGAACCTGCTAAACAATGCCATTAAGTTTACCAGTAGTGGACGGATAGTTTTAGGTTACAGTGTTATACACGATTTACTCAGAGTGAGCGTGGAGGACACAGGCATTGGTATCGACTCGCAGTATCTCGATGCAGTTTTTGAGCGTTTTAGGCAGATAGACGGAACGCTGAACCGGGAGTACGGCGGGTCAGGTTTAGGCCTTTCAATATGCAAGGGAATAGTGGAGGCTATGGGAGGAAGGATTGGTGTGGACTCAAGGCCAGAGGTAGGATCAACCTTTTGGTTCGAGGTACCCATAAGTTTAGCCACACCCGGGCAGCAGGTTGAGGTACCAATTAAGGTTTCAAAGTCAAAGCTGAAAAACAAGGTTTTGCTTATTGTTGAGGACAACGAGCCCTCGGCAATCCTTTTAAGGGAGATGCTCAAGGGTACGGGTGCAGTGCTCCTTCAGGCTGCTACAGGCAAAGAGGTTGCAACTATCCTGAACGATAAGGTTAAAATTGATATTGCGCTGGTTGATGTTTACCTACCCGATATGTCGGGCTACGAGGTGGTTACAAAAATTAAGCAGGCTCAGCCTAACGTTAGGGTAATTGCGCAAACAGCTAATGCTATGGATACCGATAGACAAAAGTCGCTTGAGGCAGGTTGCGATGAGCACATCACCAAGCCAATAGACAAGGATAAGCTTATTGAACTACTTTCAATGTTACTTTCCTGATTTTCCTAAAGGAAAAACAGCGCAACGCCTACCACAGTAATTACTGCTCCTGCAAGCTCTTTAACAGTAATTTTTTCCTTGAAAACAACTACGGCTGGAGCAATAATTAAAACGGGTACAATCGACATCAAGGCCGACGCAACTCCTGTTGAGGTGTATTTTACGGCTAAAAGCGAAAAGGAAACACCCAAAAACGGGCCAAAGAATGCCCCAATTAAAAGCCGCTTCATAGCCTTACCGTTTCGTAATGCATCGGAAAGGTTTTTCCACTTATTTGATAAGGCAAAAAAGAGAGTAAAACCAACAATTCCTGTAATAACTCGTATTTGAACGGAGGGGATAACATCGTAGCCGGCCATTCCGTACTTACTCAAAACTAAGCCTCCGGCTTGACCCAGCGCGCCGCCAAACGCCAGAAGTATCCCTCCAACCGGATACGAAAACCGAACCCGTTTTCCATTTCCGTTCTCATTGGCCGACTGGCGCTCCAATACTACCAATACTATACCCGCTAGCACAACAGCCATGGCAATGGCCTGCTTGAGCGTTAGGGTTTCGCCCATGGTTATCCAACCTATGATTGCAGCCAATGGCGGAGCTAACGACATTATAAGCATGGAGATACGGGAGCCAATAACAACGTACGACTGAAAAAGAAATAGATCGCCTAAAACAAATCCTACCAAACCCGAAAGCGAGAGCCAAACCCACTGATGCGTGCCGGCATCAACCGGAAATGCTTTTCCGCGACTTATCAGGGCATACACCGAAAGGAAAATAAAGGCAGTACCCAGCCTTAAAAGGTTAACCGAAAGCGAACCCACCTTTCGGCTTGCCGATTCAAAGGCCAGGGCGGTTACAGTCCAAAAAAAGGCTGTTAGCAAAGCGGCAAGCTCGCCGTAGTATTGTTCCATAAATTCATGTTAATAAATATTACCCAGTTGGAGTTTAATGGAGCTGTTTGGTTTAATACTCCATAAAATAAATTGGGCTGTACCATAAGGAACAGCCCATTGTATCTTGTTCATTAACCTGTTACAGAGCGTTAACGTGTTTCTGAATTGAACTCTTAAGGTTAGCTGCTTTATTCTTATGAATGATATTGTTCTTGGCTAACTTATCGAGCATAGCCGATACTTTAGGAAGTAATTCCATGGCAGCAGCCTTATCGGTTGTGTTGCGTAAAGCCTTTAGGGCATTACGGGTTGTTTTTGCATAGTAACGGTTGTGTTCCCTGCGAGTCTCAGTTTGTCTGATTCTCTTTTCAGCTGATTTATGGTTTGCCATCGCTAAAAAAGTATTTTCATGTTTAGTAGCCCGTAGGGGAATCGAACCCCTGTTACAAGGATGAAAACCTTGCGTCCTAACCCCTAGACGAACGGGCCATTGTTTACTTTGCAAAGAGCATTACCTCATGAAAGCGGGTGCAAAGGTAAACGATAAATTTTTTTCTGCAAAATTTTTGCTAAAATTTTTTACTTAAAAGTGTATCGAACTGAAAATCCGGCATTAAACCAAATACCAGGGGACTCAATAATGTTAAAAATTGGCAGAATGTCCAGCCCCAAGCAAATGGGAGCATCCTTAAAAGTGTACTCAAGGCCAATTACACCGTCGGCACCAAGGAAAACTTTGCTACCGTATTCGCTCTCAAATGGATTCTTTTTATCGGCATTGGCAGTAGCAAAATGGGCACCAAATCCGTAGTACCACTTTAAACCCGGTGCATCGGGTATAGGATTGTGAAGCTGATAAAGTCCGGTAATACCAATTCCTCCCCACCCAAACGATAAAACACCCTCAACTGCTGATTTCTGGGCAAAGAAATGTTTAACGGTAACTCCGGAGGGATAGCCACCTCTGAGGCCAAGACCAGTTTTATAGTCCTGGGCATTTGCAGCTGAATAAGCTACAAACACTGTAGCGAGAATAAAGAGTAATCTTTTCATATTATAGGTATTTAGTTCGTGCAAATATATTCATTTGACATTAAAAAGCGTTAGTGTTTAACAACCTCATCAGCTAAATGTTGTAAATCGGTTCCAGCAAGATTGCCTGAAGTCATTATCAACAGGTTGCTATTGCCCCAGTTGTGCTGTAATAGGACGTCGACAAGGTTGTTTGCATCAGTAAATACAGCAGGATGAGGATCACCAAATCCTTGAATTACATCGTTTGGGTCAATTGGTGGCAATTTTTTCAATTCCAGGGCATGGGGATTGAAGAAAACGTATGCAACATCAGCACCTGTGAGAGTTCCATTATACTGGCTTAAAAAATCTTTTGTCAGGCTACTAAAGGTGTGTAGCTCAAAGCATACCACCAGTTTTCGGGCAGGATATAGCTCCCTAACAGCCTCAATGGTAGCTTTAAGTTTTGATGGTGAATGAGCAAAATCCAAAAAAACACTGGTGCTTGTTCCTTGCGCTAGCAGCTGCAATCGCTTTGAAGCTCCTTCGAAAGTTTCAATGGCATTGTAGAATTGTTTTTCAGTAACTCCAAGGGTAATGCAAGCCGCTTTCGCAGCCGATATGTTCTGCATATTGTGCTTTCCGAATACCTTTAATGGGATGCTTGTGCCATTGAAATCAAGGCTCCAGATGCCGTTTGCTATACCATGTGGATGGGTATGGTAGGGAATTCTTTTGATATCGTTCCGTTGGCTTTCTTCTACAACCCTACAAACCTCAGGGTCGTCGGCACAGTATATGATTGTTCCGTTGGGCTCAATACAATCAATAAACTTAGCAAACTGTTCCCGGTAGATATCAAAAGTGGGAAAAACGTTAATATGATCCCATGAAATTCCCGATATAATTGCAATGTTTGGACGGTAAACATGAAATTTTGGTCGAGGATCGATAGGGGATGTAAGGTACTCATCGCCCTCAAAAACTGCAAATGGCGCATCATCGGAGAACGACACCATATTCTCAAAGCCCTTTAGCTGAGCGCCAACCATATAATCGAACTTAAAGTTGAGGTGCTTTAGCACGTGCATGATCATTGATGTGATAGTGGTTTTGCCATGGCTTCCACCCACAACAATCCTTGTTTTTTGTCGCGATTGCTCGTAAAGGAATTCGGGATACGAATAGATCTTTATGCCAAGTTCTTTTGCCCTGAGCAATTCCGGATTATCGGCTCGTGCATGCATGCCCAGCACAATGGCATCAATTTCAGGGGTTATAATGCTTGGGTTCCAACCCTGATGGCTAGGCAAAAGACCATGGTTCTTAAGACGTGAAAGCGATGGTTCAAAAATTTCATCGTCGGAACCGGTTACCTGGTAACCTTTTAGCTTCATGGCTATGGCCAGGTTGTGCATTGCGCTGCCGCCTATAGCAATAAAATGAACACGCATTTCAGTTTCTGGGATTGAGGTTATGGAAATATGTTTTCTACCGTTTCTTATTGTTCAAGTAATTTTTCCATTCAATGGTATTGCCGTAAAACACGTTAAAATCAACCTTACCCTGAACTCCTTTTAGTCGCCCCTCGTGGTGGTACTGCCAAAAGGTCCATGACTTCTCAATTTCGGGGGTATGATCGAAAGAGCAGATCCAGATATCGTGATCGGGAAACGTTTCGCTAATGTACCATTTAAATGTATCCTTATTGGTGTAAATTAAAACCTTTTGTCCAGTTGTTTTTTCAACAAGTTCGACAAAGTCAACCAGGTCGGCAATTATTTGCTTGCGTGGCCTACGAACCACATTACCCCATTCCTCAACATCAACCACAGGGGGTAAATCGAGTTCAACCCCATCAATTGCCCTTAAGAAGTTTTGTGCCTGAGCAATGCCCCTCCGGTTGAAGTTAAAGAAATGGTAAGCACCCACGGGAATACCCGCTTCCCTTGCACGGGTAACATTGTTGCGAAACGATTTGTCCTTAAGGGTGGCACCCTCGCTTGCCTTTATAAAGGCAAAATCAACCTTATGATCCTTTACTTTTTCCCAGTCAATTTTTCCGGTATGAGCTGATACGTCGATACCCCAAATCAAGTAACGGTGATGAGGATCGGAAATGAATCGTACAATAATCCATACGGCTAAAGCACCAATAAAAAGGGCAACGGGTAAAATGTAATGGCTATTTCTTTTTTTCCTCTTCATAGTATTGCTGCAAATATACCGAAATGTTGTAAAAATGCTGTGTTAGCTAATCACTATCAATTTAATTAACTATCAGCATACTTTTAGAATTAGGTCAAAAATTGCTGTATATTTAAAAAAAATTTAGTATGAAGTTTCGCATAGTTAAGGCTATAGCTTTAAACATCTCCTTACTACTAATACTTTTTGTTGCTCAATCGGGGTTTATAAGCGCTCAGGACGATTTGCTGGAAGGTGTTAAGCCTTCATCGCTTGAGGCACTTGCAAAGGTTCTGGAGCGTCCCGACGACTCTGTGAAAGTGGTTACATTAAAGTTACTATGCTGGGAGAACCGAAACAGCGATCCGGATAAAGCCATAGAGTATGGACAAATGGCGGTTTCGCTTGCCAAATCGTTAAACCTTAAAATGGAATTGTCCGATTCATACAACCGCTTAGGTATAGCTTATAGGAACAAAGGACGATACGCTCAAGCCCTGGAGTGTTACTTTAACGGATTGGAGGTTTCACGAACCCATGGTTTTGACAAGCACTTAGCATTTCAGTATAACAACCTAGCCGACCTGTATAATAGGCTTGGGCTGTACGGAAGAGCTATTGAGTTTGGCAAGCGTGCCATGGAGTATGCCCAAAAGGTTAACGATGATTATACCCTTGCCTACATTTACAACATCATGGGTACCATATACAAGAATAAGAATGAGCTAGATTCGGCGCTAAATTGTTTCACGCATTCACTGGAGTTACGGCAGAAAATTGGATACAATCAGGGTATAGCAACGTCGCATCTCAACATAGGATCAATAGAGCTGCTGAGGGAACAATACAGTAAAAGTTTACAAAGCATTCAAACTGCCATTGATTTATATTCACCCAAAAACGATTTGCAAGGGATTGCAATTGCATACTATTACAAAGGTCAACTATACAATAAATTAGGTAACTTCAATAATGCCATTTACTGTTTTGATGAAAGCTTAAAGTATAACGAGAGTTTTAAGAACCTTACGGTATCGCGCGATTGCTATAACGGTTTGGCATATGCCTATGCTCAAAAGAAACTATTCGATAAGGCATACTATTTTAGTAGCAAGGCAACCGAGATAAACGATAGCATATCGCTTAGCCAGTACGTTGAGCGCTTAACCCAGCTAACTGAGGCTTTAAAGTACGAGGAAACGCTGAACCTACAAAAAGAAAGGGAAAAGGCACTTGCTGAACGCTTGGATTTCCAGCGAAATATTATAAAACTTTACATTGCAATCATAATCCTTCTTGCTCTTGTAGTTGGGCTTGGTATTTATTTTTACATTAAACGGGCAAAGGATATCAGGCTACTACAGGCTCAGCGCGATGAAATTAACATGCTTAACAGTACCAAGGATAGATTTTTCTCAATTCTTGCCCATGACCTTAAAAATCAGTTAACCTCCATTGTAACCATTGCGCAAATGGTAAAGGATAAAAGTCTTGCCATTGGCGACGATGGATTGATAGAGCTTTCGAGGCGTTTATATGCCTTAGGCTTTGCCACAAACGATTTGCTGGAAAATGTTCTTAGCTGGATTAAATCGCAGGGTAAGCAGGTTATAGCCCGAAAGAGCAACATTGATTTGAAAGAGTTTATTGACAGGGTAATACTGACCCAAAAGCCTGCAGCCGAGATTAAAAGTGTTGCTATAAACAACAGGGTTGAGCCCGGCATTAGCATTCACACCGATACCGATATGTTAAGCACGGTGGTTAGGAATTTGATTTCTAATGCCATTAAGTTTTCTAACCCCGGGGGAAGGGTTGATGTGTTCGCTTTGCAAAAGGGAAACCATGTGGAAATTTCCATTACCGATTACGGGGTGGGTATGCCCAGGGAAACCACCGATAGGCTTTTTAATACCCTAGAATCATTGACCCAACCTGGCACAATGAACGAGCAGGGTAGTGGGCTTGGCTTAATAATCTGCAATCAGCTGGTAACCGATTTAGGCGGACAGATTAAGGTAACCAGCGAGCCGCAAAGGGGGAGCACTTTTACGGTTAGTTTGCCTCACGTTAGTTAAAGTACTTACCGACCTTGTTTATAGCCGTAGGGAGGGCAAACACCACTACTCGGTCGTAGGGCTTTATTTCTGTATCGCCTTTAGCAATAAAGGCGTTATCGCCACGAACAACACCCCCAACTATGGCATCCTTAGGGAAGCCAATATCCTTGAGTTTACCCTTGGTTATAGGGGCGCCTGGTTTAACAATAAACTCAAGCACCTCGGCATCGGAACCGGTAAGGCACTTGATGGTGGAAACATCGGTGCTCATGGTGTAGCGGAAAATGCGGCTTGCCGTAATCAACTTCTTATTAATTACGGTATCAACACCAATACTTTCAGCTAACCTTATATAGTTGATGTTTTCAATCTCGGCAATAGTCTTTTTTACCCCCATTCGCTTTGCAATAATACACGACAGGATATTGGTTTCCGAATTACCGGTAACCGCCACAAAGGCGTCCATGTACTGTAGGCCTTCTTCCATCAACAGGTCGGTATCACGCCCATCGCCATTAATTACAAGAGCATTTTTAAACTGGGCAGCCAGCTTTTCGCTCTTCTCGGGGTCAACCTCAATAAGCTTAACATTCATGGAACGCTCCAGCTCAGTGGCCAGATGTATTGCAATGCGGCTTCCTCCCAGAATCATCAGGTTGTTAACATCAATATTCTTTTTTCCGGAGTACTCCAGCATCTCTTTAATACCATTCTGGTTTGCAATAACGTAAACAAGGTCGTTTACCTTGAATTGGTCGTTCCCCCGGGGGATAATGGTAATACCCTCGCGCGATATGGCAACGGCTCTATAGTCCAGACTCTGAGTATTCTTGGTAGCCTGAAGCAGTGTATAGTCAACAACCGGAGAATCCTCTTCGAGCTTGAATACAATGAGCGAAAGCTTTCCACCGGAGAAATCGACAAACTCGGTAGAGCTGGTTTGGCCAAGCAGGGTGATAATTTCGCGGGCGGCTAGCCTTTCAGGGTAGATGAGCGAATCGATACCAAGGTTTAGGAAAATTTCCTTGTTGTTGGGTTGTAGGTATTCCCACTTGTCGATACGGGCAATTACCTTTTTGGCGCCAAGTTTTTTGGCAAGGGTTGCCGAAACTATATTGGTTTCCTCAGAGTGTGCAACGGCTATAAACAAATCGGCCTTTTTGATGTTAGCCTCCTTCAAAACCTTTATCGATGTTGCCGAACCCTGAATGGTGAGTACATCGGCAGTGGCTGTGACGTGACTAAGCATCTCCTCATCGGGGTCAATCACAGTAACATCGTGATATTCCTTGGCTAACATTTTAGCCAGATGTGTTCCTACTTCGCCTGCGCCAACAACTATAATGTACATGGATTATTTATTCAAAAATAAATTGCAAAGTAACATCATTTTTAATCAAAATGTACATGGGTGTAAATAATTATTATCTACTGAAATGCAAAGGTTTTCGGATTCGTTTCGTTAAGGTTATATTCAAAAAAGCCCGAAAGGCTTGTATTGTAATAAGCAATATTGTTCTTAATCAGTGTTGATGTAAGCCGATTAGCGTATGCCGATTTAACGCTTGGGTCAATAATCACCTTTTGTGGGTTAATGATGTTCAATAGGCTGCTGGTATAAAAACGGTTGGCAATAAGCAGGTCAACATTTAGGGGATTAATGTTTTTAATATTCTTTGCGCTATCGTTATAGGCTAATGCAATGGATTTGTTACCTGTAATGAGTAAAGCCAACCCCGATTTTCGGATGATTTTTAGCTGGGTTGAATGCTCCTCCTTTTGGTACAAGTTTAGGTTTATTTCATGGGATTTTTGTAACGCCCGATTTCTGATGTATCCATCAGTTGGATACTTGGTATCGATGGAATCGTAGAGAACCATTAGAGCGTTTCCGTAACAGTTTACACATATTACTGAACTTTTTGGTACAGGAAACACAACCAGCTCCGCATGATTTTTAACCCTTAGCAAGTGCACTGTGCCAATGGCAAGTACGCCTATAAGCGAAATAAATGATAGCTGCAGAAAGGATTTTCGACGATTTACTAGATATACCGAAAACATCAGGGTTGATAGAAAAAGTAGTATTGCCTGCCAGCTGGTAAAGAATATTGAACCTATACTGGAAAAGGGAAATGTATCAATTAGCTTAAGCCCTGAATTTAAGAGCCATGTAGTAAACCCAAGAACTTTAGCAAACAGAAAGCCCAATTGCTCAATTATTGAAAAAGTTACCGTGACCAAGGAAAGATACAAAACTATAGTTGCCAGCGGAATTGCAATGAGATTTGTGACCAGGAATACAACAGGGAACTGGCCAAAGTAGTAAAGCGTTAGGGGTAGGGTAAGGATTTGCGCTGCAGCCGAAACCGACAAGAGCGACCATAGGTAATCAATTAGCTTAAATTGTGGTTTAACTAGATTGTATATGATAGGATGAAAAAAGACGATAGAAAGAACAGCGGCAAATGAGAGCTGGAAGCCAACGTTAAACAACATAAATGGATTACTTGCCAGCAGAACGAAGGCTGCAGCTGCAAGTGTATTGTAGCCATTGGTCTTTAATGAAGCAGTTTGCCCAATGGCAAAAAGCGAAAACATTATGGTAGCTCTACAAACCGAGGGCGAT
The DNA here is from genome assembly GCF_041102575.1 of Tenuifilum sp. 4138str. Classification (NCBI taxonomy): domain Bacteria; kingdom Pseudomonadati; phylum Bacteroidota; class Bacteroidia; order Bacteroidales; family Tenuifilaceae; genus Tenuifilum; species Tenuifilum osseticum. The sequence goes on from NZ_JBGCUE010000016.1 coordinate 42,233, forward strand.
AAACCGGTAATTACTGCATACCCCCACAGTACGGCAAGGGCTATGGCCAGCCTAATTCCCATCCAGTATCGCCGTTTTGGCAAAAGGGCAACAATCATCACCGCCAACCCAAAAATCAACCCCACGTGCAACCCGGAAACAGCAAGTATATGCATGGCCCCCACCGATGAGTATACTTTTCGGATTTCATCGTCCAACAGCGATTTGTATCCTAGCATTAATGCTGAAATCACAGCCAGTTCCTGGCCGCCTATTCCGTACCCTTTCAGGGTTTCAATTACATAGTTTTGTGCATTGAATGCTAACTTGAAGATTTTATTCGGATTGCTTCCAACTTTCTCCCAGTAACCCTGGCTAACCCGTATGTAGTAAACAATTCCTAAAAGGTGCATGTACCTTTTCAAGTTAAACTGGTACGGGTTGGGAGGTTCCGAAAATTCCTTAAGATTTCCCGATAGGGCTATTATATCGCCATAGCTTAATGCCTGGCTAGCACTATCGGAAAGTAAAAAGTATAGTAGCACGGGTTTTGGCGAATCAAGAGCCGAAAATGGTTTTATATCTATAATTTCAGCCTTAACCTTAATGGAATTGGTTCCAGCAACAGGCGGCTCAGTAAGCCTTAGCAGCATGGTATAGTTCGAGTTTGGTTTAATGTTTACTTCCGGCCTTTTGGCCGACACAAGTAAGCAACCAATGAAAACTAGCAGGAAGTTAAGTGTTAAACCAAAAACCCATCGTTTAGTCCATGACCCGATGAAATATCGAGTAAAAAGCAGGAGTAAAAAAAGTATAAGTATGGCAAAAATTAGAAGTGTTGTGCTGAAAGGATTGAAGTAATGCTGAGTAAGAATACCGCCTATTAATGGTAATACCAAACGAAAAAAAGGAACCTCATGGATATTTGCAGGTATTTTTACCATACTGGTTGTAACTGCAACTAAATTTACAACTTTTAATCTTGAGTTTCAAAACCTGCTATAGGCTTCAGCTATTTTTGCACTGTTAGGGATTCACCCCATTTGTATGCCTCATCCTTTGAGTTGAAAAATTTGAGCGGGAGCCCATAAACATTTGCCACCTGAAGTATAAGGTTAAGGTAATAACGCTTGAATGTATTTCCATCAAAAACCACTGCAGCCCATTTTAAACCCTGGCTAACAGCCTGTGGCAAAGCCACCTGTTCAAACCATTTTCGGTTATTGGGGTTTACTACACCCTGGTCTCTTATATCGGAAATGTAACCAATTACCTCTAACCCAGAGTTGCGCTGGAATTCCAAAAGCGCCTGAAAGAGCGCTTTGTACTCCTCAAAGGTTTGGTTTCCGTGCCAGGTAACCTCAACACACTTTTTTTCTGGGTTGTATATACCTACCGCATAATGGCTGTTGAAGATTTCAATAAAACCCATAAAAGTTAAATTGATTTTCTCTTGCAATTTAGTGGTTTACAATTAGCAAGTCAATAGGTTATAAACGCTCATTTTAATTTTGTGGATAGAATCATTAAATCTAACTACAAAAAACGTGGTTTTAAAAACAAAACGATATTTTTGCTGTGATAAACAATGAATAATATGTCACTTTCGTTCGATCCTAAAGATTTTGACAGTATTATTGTGGTTGGCGACAGAGTTTTGATTAAGCCCAAAAACCCCGATGAACGAACTAAGGCAGGGCTTTTACTGCCACCGGGAGTTCAGGAAAAGCAAAAAGCCCATAGCGGTTATGTGGTTAAGGTTGGCCCAGGATATCCAATCCCAATGTTTACGGAGGCCGATGAACCCTGGAAAAAGAGCAGAAACGACGCTAAGTACTTCCCCCTGCAAGCGCAGGTAGGCGACCTTGCGGTTTATCTGCACGAAAATGCTATTGAGGTTGAGTTCAACAGCGAGAAGTATGTGGTTGTTCCTTTCTCATCAATTTTATTACTTTTCCGCGACGAGGGTCTGTTGGAATAATCGTTTTAGATGGGAAAAAACTGGCTTAAATATTTTGTTATGTTTCATTTTCATTTATATTTGCATGAGTATGTTTGTGGATGTTTGATTTAATGTGCGTTTTGAATAACTTGAATTATACTAATCAGTAATAACAACTAATTATGAAGAAAACAAACCTAATAATCAACATTCTGTTTGGCGTTGCCATAGTTGTTCTTTTTGTTCTTTATTTTACCAAAGTAAATAAAAGGGGTGATGTTAAAGGAACCGAAGGGAGTGCCGCATCAACGGAACAATTTACTGCTGCGTGGGTTAACATGGACACCCTCATGAATAGCTACGATATGTACTTTGACATGAAAAAGGAACTTGAAGAGAGCGGTAGAAAGAAAGAGGCTGACCTTAACGCAAAGTCGCGTAGCTTTGAGAAGGAAGCATATGATTTTCAGGATAAGGTACAAAAGGGCTTACTAACCCGCTCCGAGGCACAGCAGCTTCAAACCAACCTTGCTGCCAAAGAGCAGCAGTTATACCAGCTTCGGGATGAGATGCGCATGCAGCTTGCCGAGGAGGAACAGGTTAAACTCCGATTGATTCACAATAGCATTGTAGAGTACCTTAAAGAGTACAACGCCGATAAGGGTTACCATTTAATTCTCAGCAACACATTCGGTGGCCCGCTTTTATACGGAAATCCCGCTAACGATATTACCAAGGAGGTGATTGAGGGTTTAAACAAAAAGTACGCTGAAACCAAGAAAAAATAATACCCACCTATACTAAACCTAAACCAACCCGAAACCCTTTCGAATCTTTTTCATGAGAAAGGGTTTCGCTATTTTTGTAACGCCATGTGGGTAAACTACTTCACAAAAAAGAAATTTTTGCCCAGGATTGATGTTAACCCTTCGGCTAACCTGGGGATGTGTGTTGTAATTCCCAGCTACAATGAACGAGGTTTGTTAAAATCGTTGGGTTCGATTGCACAATGCAATCTACCATCCTGCGACGTTGAGGTAATTGTAGTTGTAAATCACCCTGAGGGTTCAAATTCAGAGGTGTTGGAAAACTCCCTAAAATCCGTTATTGATGTTGTTGAGGCAAACCAATTATGGGGTAGTGAGCGGTTGCGTTTTCATGCTGTTATGGCATTTAACTTACCCCGTAAACAGGCTGGTGTTGGATATGCCCGGCAAATTGGGATGGACGAGGCTGCCTTTAGGCTGCTTAGCGTTGGAAGGCAACAGGGTATCATAGCCTGTTTTGATGCCGATTCCCAGTGCAAGCCAAACTACCTTGCAGAACTTTACAGGATGTGGAACCAATACCCCAAAACCCATGCATGCTCAATTCGCTTTGAACACCCGCTTTCCGGCGATGATTTTCCTGCTGAGGTTTACAATGGGATTGCTGCCTATGAGCTACACCTCCGATACTATAATCAGGCTACACGCTTTATTGGTTTTCCGTTTGCCTACCATACAGTTGGCTCATCAATGGCATGCAGTGCTGAAGCTTACGTTAAGTTTGGCGGGATGAATCGCCATCAGGCGGGGGAGGACTTTTACTTTCTTCAAAAGATAATCCCCCATGGACATTTCAGGGAGCTTAACAACACCTGCGTTTACCCATCGCCAAGGCCATCGAACAGGGTTCCCTTTGGAACTGGTAGGGCAATGAGCAAGCTGGTTTACAGCCATGAGCCTATATCGTCCTATCACCTTGAATCGTTTCTTAACCTTAAACCCCTACTTCTGAATGTAAGTAACCTATTTGGGTACAGCGTTCCGCAAACGGAGGGGTTTATTAAATCGTTGGCGGAGCCGCTTAAGGAATTTCTTATGCAAGTTGATGCCGCAAAGGCAATTGAAAACGTGAGAGCCAATGCATCATCGCCTAAAACATTTAAAAAGCGATTTTTCCTCTGGTTCGATGCCTTTATGCTATTGAAGTATATGAACTTTGCTGCGGAAAAGCACTACGGCAGGCAACCGGTTGACGATCAGGCAAAAAACCTTTTAGCTTGTTTGGGATATAAACCATCTGAAACGCTCAGTACACAGGAACTGCTACTGATCTATAGGGAGATTGAAAGTGTGGAGTGGTGTGCTAAACTCTGAATCCAATGATCAGGATATCGTCAACCTGGTCGTTTTCCTCACCGCGCCAATCCATATGAATTTTATGCAGCACTTCCTTTTGCTCATCCATTGGCTTTTCCCATATGCTTAGCAAGGTCTCCTTAAGGCGTTTTAGCATGAATTTTCTACCATCGGTACCGCCAAACTGGTCGGCGTAACCATCGGAGAACATGTAAAAGGCGTCGCCGGGCTGGTATTCAATTTCGTGATTGGTGAACGAGTTGAAGTCGTTGATATGAACGGCAACGGGCATTTTATCGGCCTTATACTCAATAAGCTCGCCTTTACGTATTTGGTAAAGCGGGTTGTAGGCGCCAGCCCACTCCAGCTTTTGGTTTTGCTTATCGATTACGCAAAGCGAAATGTCCATTCCGTCCTTTTGCTCCTCTATCTTACCAGTTTGGCTTAGGGTTGTTTTAATGTGGTTACGGAGGTTGTTAAGTATCTCGGCTGGTTGAAGTATACTTTCCTTGTTTACAATCTCGTAAAGGAACGATACACCCAGCATGCTCATGAACGCACCGGGCACACCATGTCCGGTACAGTCGGCAGCAACCAGTACAATTTTATCGTTCTTACGGGTCATCCAGTAAAAGTCACCGCTAACTATATCGCGGGGTAGGAAAAGCACAAAGTGGTCGGGGAGCACATCGGAGATTAGAGCCGATGTAGGCAAAACTGCTGTTTGAATGCGGCTGGCATATTTAATGCTATCGGTAATTTCCTGTTTCTGGCGGGTAATAAGGGCGTTTTTTTCTTCAAGAATAATATTGGCGCGCTGCTTATCGCGGAACATCTTGAACATGAGCAGGGCAACCATGAGTATAAGGAACGAACCGGCAATAGCGCCAATAATCATTAGCTTTTGACGCTGAATTATCGACTTTTGGAGTTCATCCTTATTCTTCATCAAAACAAGTTGTTGTTCCTTCTTTTCGGTTTCATACTTGGTTTGCATTTCGGCCATCACCCTCTGGCTCTTTTCGCTGAAAATTTCATCCTTTATTTTGACTGCTTGTTTAAAGTATGCATATGCGCGTACCAAATCGCCACGATGCTCGTATAGCTTCGATAGACGCTCATAGCTGTAACGTAGAGTTTCCTTTAACCCAAGCTTTTCTGATAGTCTGGAACATTCAATGAATACAATTTCTGTCTCATCGAATCGTCCCTGACGGAATAGGCTCTCGCCCTTTGCGTAAAGGGCTGCTGTGGTTTCGTAAAGCAGATTATTTTTTCGTGCCAGTTGCAGAGCACGGTTGATATAAGTGTTTGCCTTTTCCCAGTCGCGAGCCCAGCTGTAAATGCTGCCAAAATTAGTGTTTACTTTGGCTATCTCGCCTTCCTCATGCAGATCTTCAAAAATGCTTAGGGCTTTATTGTAGTAATGCCTTGCGCTATCGAACGAGGCAAGAATTTCGGTTTGTTTAATCTTGTAAAGGGAATCTTCCCACATTTCGCCAAAGCGGGCAACATAACGGTTAGTGGCTAAGCGCGAAAAAACATTGCCAATATTCTGAAGGGTTTGGCCCTCCTCCTTTTTCTTTTGCAGATTATGGAATAGCTCAAGAGCTGTTTTATGGTAGCATAGAGCCTTAAGGTAGTTGGCCTCGTTCTCGTCGGTGGCAAGAATGCTTTGCGATAGATTCTCGTAAATCATACCCAACCCCGAGTTACAGGTGGCTATTCCTTCCTGGTGGTTTATGCTTTCAAAAGTACGGAGTGCCTTTTGGTACTGCTCAAGGGCAAGCTGAAAGTTACTTATGGCAATGTGAGTTCTCCCTATGTTGAGGTAGGCAATGGCAAGGTAGGCAGGTTGGTCGCCCATTTGCTCCTTAAGCTCAACCTCCTTGCTGTAGCACCATATTGCGCTATCGTACTGGGCAAGGTCAAAGTATATACGCCCAAGACCATTGTAGGTAAGGGCTATCTCCTTCCAGTCGCCAAGTTTTTCCCTTAACCCCAGGGAGCGACTAATGTAATGTAGGGCTGAATCGTTTTTGCCCTGCTCCTGAAGTATTTTCCCTAACCTAAAGTATGCGTATGCCTGGTACCTTAGGCTATCAAGCTCAAGAGCTTGTTGAAGCAACAGGCTGGCATACCTTTGCGACTCCCCAAACGAATCGATATAGAAGTACGATGTAGAAATTCCTTTATAGGCCTCCAGGATCGAACTCTTAAAGCCATTCTTTTGCGCCAGCTCAAGCGCTTTGCGGTAGTACTCAATGGCATCATTATCCTGATAGTTTTCCGATAGGGCGTAGCCCTTATTCAGGTAAGCTTTTGCAAGCAGCTCATCGTTTATTTTGCGAGCAGCCACAATGGCTTCATCGGCATACTTAATGGCCTCGTCGGTGCCGGAGGTTGCCTCGGTAAGCTTTATAAGGATTTCAACCTTATCCTTACCCTTTGAGGCCGAAAGAAGGTTAAGTAAGCTATCGCGCTCACTTGCATTTACCTGAAAAAATGCAAAGTTTAGCGCTAATAGGGTGATTGATACGACTTTTGCCCTCATGGTAACACAATGATTCGTGAGCAAATTACTAAAGATTACAGCATTATGCAAAGGAATTTGATAAAAATGAACCGAAGTGCCATGAATTAACAAATTTAATAGGGCTAAAAGGAAGGCGATGCGGAAACAGTTTTAGAGGAATGAATCGGAATGAGTCGGAATGAGACGGAATGAAACGGAATATGGAATTTGAGGGAGTTAGAGTCCGTAAAACGTTAAACGTGAACCGTGAACCGTTAAACGAGTGACTTTAGGTGGGAATGAGTCGGAATGAGTCTGAATACTCGGAATGTAGAAATTGAGGAAGTTTTGTCCGTTAACCATGAACCGTTAAACGAAATCTAATTATTAACTATTGTCTCTCCGAGCTTGTCGAGGAATATCTATTACGAGTTAAAACGTTAAACGTGAGCCGTTAAGCGCGTGACTTTAGGTGGGAATGATTAAGAATATGACGAAAAGATACGGAATGAGTAGGAATGGTAGAGAGGGTGGAAATTAGAGCACGTTTAACCGAAATGGTAGCCAGAAATATTTTTTGAGGGTTTAGTAATAGAAAAAAGAAGCCGTCACCTATTTGGTTGACGGCAATTCTTTCAGTGGCGTTGAATTAATGTAGTTTATTTAACCTGTGAGCACTTTCCGCTTTTAGTCATTTGCAGAACCAGGTATCTTTCTTCCAAAAGGATTAATTCTCACAAAGCCAAATAAACTTACATATCCAAACCACAATAAATGGTATTAAAGCTTAACTATCTTATTTTCGGTAAAACCATTTTTGGTGTATGCTCTCACAATTAGTATTCCTGCTGGAATATTATTCAGATGTAAAACCACCCGTGGGGCTATATTGGTTTCCTGCTCAAGTAATTTAATACCCAGGGAGTTAAAGATTTCAACCCTAAAAATATTCTCATTAAGTTCAATATTTACAAACTCAGAAGCCGGATTTGGGAATATGCTTGCAGAAAGCCTACTATTGGGAACAGAAAGGGGGAACTGTGAAACTTTAATGCTACTTGTTTTGAGAGTAAGGTCTGGGAATGAGGCGTTAGTCATTTCGCAGTAAACACTGTCGGGTTGAACCTTTAGAAATGTGGTTACACCGTTGGTAACATTATAGTCAGTACCTGCAGTAAGGGTAGAACCGCCCTTGGTTTTCCAAACATAGTTGGTTGCATTTCCATTTATGGTTGACTCACTGCTTAGATCTACCGTTTCGGTTAGTCCGTACTGCTTCTTTGGTAGGTTAATATTTAACTGGGGACTGTATGAATATGAAGTCCAAGAAGCTTGCTTTACTGGAAGCGTGCTGAATGAAAATTTATTATTATATATGGTTAGGTCTCTAAGCGCAGTATTATTGGTTAAATCGAGGTCAGTAATTTGATTTGAATGACAATCAAGGGTTCTCAAAGAAGAATTGTTTGACACATCGAGAGTGGTTAACTGGTTCATACTGCAATTAAGGGCTGTCAAGGCAGAATTGTTTGACACATCGAGAGTTCTCAAATAAATTGATGAACAATAAAGTGCAGTTAGTTTTTTGTTATTGGTCACATTAATATAGGTAAGTGGGTTACCACCGCAATTGAGGTGAAGCAGCGCAATGTTGTTTGTAACATCGAGGACCCTTAAATTATTCACCCAACATGAAAGATATTTCAATGAATCATTTTTAGATACATCGAGAGCGTTAATTTTGTTTACATCACACGAAAGATTTTTCAATTCAATATTTTTGGATATATCAATGGTGTTTAGAAAATTGTAATCACAATAAAGACTTTTCAATGTAGGAATTCCGGATACATCTAAGGATTTTAAATTTTTATAACTTAAGTCAAGATAGTCTATACCTAGTCCATAAATTTTTAAGCTATTGCCTGAAAGTGTTCCAGATATGGTGTTTGAATATTCTCCAATAGTGTAAGCAGACAATATTCCATCACCCCAGTCTACCTGAATGGAAGCATTAGGTGCTGTTGCACTAATACCAAATGTGAATGTGCTTCCAATACTAAAGGATGTGGTCATTGATAAAAATGGCTTATTCTGAAAAATTGAAATATATTCTGTAGTTAGAATTAGTTCAGGGAATGCAGCATTCCTCATTTCACAGTAAAAATAGTCTAGGGGTGGTTTTAGGAATCTGAAATTACCGTTATTCTCGGTGTAGTCTGAATCCTTAACCAGTGTTTTTCCCCCAGCAGTTTTCCATGTATAGACGGTGGTATTACCGCCAGCGGTAAGCTGGCTGCTAAGGTCAATCTCTTCGTTAAGAACGTACTCTGTTTTAGGGAGAATAAGTTTAGCTTGGGGGCTATAGGTGTATGTAGTCCAGGAGGCCTGTTTTATTGGCAGTGTAGTGAAAATAAATTTATTATAACTAATGTATAGTTTGTTAATTTTAGAATTGTTAGTTACATCTAAAGCAGATAGTTGGTTTGAACTGCAATTAAGATCAGTCAGCTCAGTATTATTTGTCACATCAAGTGTGGTTAGCTTGTTACTGTTGCAATTGAGGTGTTTCAACGCTTTATTGCTAGAAACATCCAAAGATGTCAAGTTTTTCCCCCATAAATCCAAATGCATAATACCCACACCATAAATTTTTATAGTGCTATCAGCAAGTGTTCCCGAAACTGTCGTATACTCTCCAATAGTATAGCTAGCCAATATTCCATTCCCCCAGTCCACCTTAATGGGAGTATTGCTTGAAGTTGCACCAATACCAAATGTGAATGTGCTTCCAACGGCAGAGGTTGTGGTCATTGTAACGGAGGGTTCGGTTTGGGTAATGAATATGTTCTCAGTAACTAGCGTAAGTTCCGGAAATGTTGCATTCCTCATCTCGCAGTAAAAATAGTCGCAGGGTTGTTTTAGAAATGTGAATTTCCCGTTATTCTCGGTGTAGTCTGAATCCTTAACCAATGTTTTTCCCCCAGCAGTTTTCCATGTATAGGTGGTGGTATTACCTCCAGCGGTAAGCTGGCTGCTCAGGTCAACCTCCTCGTTAAGAGTGTACTCTGTTTTAGGCAGGATAATATTCCGCTGTGGTGAATAAATATAGTTTGTAAGAATTGTTGTTGCTATGGGTAGGGTTGCGAATGTTAACCAGTTCCCTGGAATGTCGAGCCTGCTTATTAATGGATTATTGGCTAAATTTAATTGTGTAAGTTGATTATTCGCTAGATGTACCCTGTAAAGTAAAGGATTATTTTGTAAATCGATGTTAGTTAGTTGGTTGTTAGAGCATCCCAGAAGTTCGAGTTTTGTATTTCTTGACAAATCTAGGCTTGTGAGCATATTATCCGTACAGCCAAGTTCCGTTAGGTTTAAATTTTCAGAAACATCCAAAGAAACTATTTTGTTTCCAGTGCAGTAGAGCAACTTAAGGGATGGACAACTGCTAGTATTTAATGAGGTTAGATTGTTGTAATAGCAATAAAGCGTTTCCAGAGAGTTGCATCCATCAATTGTTAAATTGTTCATGCCATTACTAAAGCAATGAAGAATGCGTAGGGCATCCAAATTACTTACATCTAACGAAGCTATGGAATTATTGTTACAGTATAGTTCTTTGAGCGAATTACTCTTTGAAACATCAAGAGTAGTTAATTGGTTTTTACTGCAATAAAGTTTAGTCAGTGTATTATTATTTGTCACATCCAATGAAGTCAATTTTTTCTCAGATAAATCCAAATAACTAATGCCCGTGCCATAAATTTTAATAGTGCTACCAGCAAGTGTTCCCGATACTGTCGTATTCTCTCCAATTGTATAACTAGCCAAAACTCCATTCCCCCAGTCCACCTTAATGGGTGTATTGCTTTCTGTTGCACCAATACCAAATGTGAATGTGCTTCCAACGGCAGAGGTTGTGGTCATTAGAACATTTGGCAGTTGAGGTATCGAAATTTTGGTTGTAGTTAGAATTAGATCGGGGAATGCAGCGTTAGTCATTTCGCAGTACAAGCTATCAAGAAATGTTTTAAGAAAGGTAAATTTTCCACCATTTTCGTTATAATCCGTTCCATTTACTAAGGTTGTTCCGCTTTCTGTTTTCCAAGTGTAGGTAGTAGTTTGGCTATCAACATTTAATTGACTACTAAGATCTATCTCCTCATTGGTGCTGTAGGTTTGCTTTGGCAGTGCAAAGTTTTGTTGTGGGCTGTAAGTGTATGATGTCCAGGTGGGTTGTTTTGTAGGAAGTGTTACAAATGTTAACTTGTTGTTTGCGCAGTTTACACCAACTAAAGTAGATGTATTAGGGAGGTTAAGACTATTCAAAAGGTTCACGGAACAATCAACATAGGTTAGTGCAGTGCAATTACTTAAATCTAGGGTTGAAATCTTGTTGGTTTTAATGTACAGGTAAGTTAAGGAGGTTGCCCGTGTAACATCTAAGGCAGTGAGTTCCATTGATGCAACATTTAGATTAGTAATACCCTCGCCCCAAATTTTTACCGAGTTACCTTTAAGCGGGTAATTGAAAAATTCAAGTGAATTGCCAATGGTAAAGTTTTCCTTTACGCCATTTCCCCAATCAATTTGTATGGGTGTATTTGGAGCGGCAGCTTGAATACCAAAAGTGAATTGAGAATTAATGCTTTTGGCAGTTGTCATAACTATTGCAGGATCCTGCGCTTGCCCAGCAAGTGCTGAAATTGCAAAAACCAAATAGAATATAACTTTTTTCATGTAAACTGATATGTTTAAATATTTGGACAAAAATAAATTAATTTATTTTTTTACAAAATCACTTATATCTGATAACAAGAACTTTGAAAGGGGCTTAAACAAATTCCAATGATTGTGGTTACTTAATGCTACTTTAATTGTGTAACTTTATCATCAAACTAATATTTGCTATGGTTTCTCGATACATAACTATTGCAACGCTTTCAGCACTGACATTACTTACTGGTTGTGATATCCAAACTACAAACACCAGTAAGCCAACAGTAGTGGTAAGCATACTGCCACTAAAATACTTTGTGGAAAAGATTGCCGATTCCTCCCTTCAGGTTAAGGTACTTGTTCCTCCGGGCAGTAGCCCTGAGATGTTTGAGCCAACCCCTCAGCAAATGGCTGAGCTTACACAGGCTAAAGCCTACTTTTCCATAGGGCTACTCGATTTCGAGAAGGGAATGGAGCAAAAGCTAAAGGATAATGCAGAATTCAGGTATATCGACCTGTCGCAGGGACTTGAACTGATTAAGGGTGAAAGTGAGCACAACCACGATCACGAAAGCCATCAGGGGCATAACCATGCCGTTGACCCCCATACCTGGATGTCGGCTGCCAATGCCAGGATAATGGCTAAATCCATTGCCCAAAGCCTAACTACACTTTTTCCCGAGAGGGAAAGCGAGTTCAACGCCAACCTCAACCGCTTGGTTGCCCATATCGATTCGGTTGATAATGAGGTTAGGAGCATTCTGGCAGGTTCCGGTCGTAAAGCCTTTGTAATATACCATCCAGCTTTAGGTTACTTTTCCCGCGATTACGGGTTAACCCAGCTAAGCGTTGAACACGAAGGGAAAAGTCCATCGGCTAAAGGGGTGATGGAGCTGGTTGAGCGCTGCCGTGCCGAGGGTATCACAACCATTCTCTCGCAGAGCCAGTTCGATACGCACAACTCTCAAACCATTGCCAATGAGCTTGGCGGTACAGTGGTTAAGGTTGACCCGCTTCAGGAAAACTGGGCTGAGAGTATGATTTTTATTGCTAACGCAATTGCAAGTAATGTAAAATGACAAACCCAACCGACAAGCTGATAGAGCTGGTTAACGTTACAGCCGGATACGGTAAAAACATTGTTTTGCGTAATGTTAACCTCACCATAAACACTAACGATTTTATTGGTATAATTGGCCCGAATGGTGGAGGGAAAACAACCCTAATAAAACTACTAATAGGTCAGTTAAAGCCCTTTACCGGTGAGGTTATTTACCACACAAAGGGAAACGGTTCACTAATTGGTTACCTGCCACAGGCAAGCCAGATTGATAAAAATTTTCCCATATCCGTAAGGGAAGTAGTGCTATCGGGGCTTTTGGAGAAAAAGGGGATTTTTGGCGGCTACAGCCGCCAACAAAAGAGTGTTGCCCTTGACCTGATGAAACAGGTAGGAATTGCGAACCTTCAGAATAAAAGCATAGGGCAGCTCTCGGGTGGTCAGCTGCAAAGGGCATTGCTTTGCCGGGCATTGATATCGGACCCACAGGTGCTTATCCTGGATGAGCCCAACACTTACGTGGATAGCAACTTTGAGGGAGAGCTTTACGAGATGCTTCGGAAGCTAAACGAGCGAATGGCTATTGTAATGGTATCGCACGATTTGGGTACTATAACCTCGTATGTTAAAACCATTGCTTGCGTTAACGGTACACTCTTTTACCACCAATCGAACCAGATTACCAACGAGCAGCTTGCAGCCTATAATTGCCCAATCCAAATTATTGCTCATGGTCCGGTTCCCCACACCGTTCTGCTCGATCATGGTAAAGAAAATCAACATAATCACAATCACTAATTATCCCTGTTATGATTGAGGCTGTTAAACAGTTCTTTCAGTATGCTTTTATTCAGAATGCAATAATTTCAGCATTCCTGCTTTCGGTAATAACCGGGTTCATTGGTTCGTACATTGTGGTTAGGCGATTGGTTTTTCTGAGCGGTGGCATTACCCATGCCTCCTTTGGTGGTATTGGTATTGCTTGGTATTTTGGGCTAAACCCCATCCTGGGGGCTACTGTTTTTTCAGTATTTTCGGCACTGGGGCTTGAGTACTTGTCGCAGGGGCGAACGCTGCGTGAGGATTCGGCAATAGGGATGCTTTGGTCGTTTGGCATGGCTGTAGGTATTCTTTTTGTTTTCCTAACGCCGGGTTACGCCCCAAACCTAATGTCGTTCCTGTTCGGAAGCATACTAACCATTTCCCAAACCGATATTTTACTGCTGCTGATACTTGCCACGCTTACGCTAGTATTCTTTGTGGCTTTTTACTACCCAATTCTTTTTGTGGCATTCGATAGCGATTTTGCCAAAACACAGAATGTCCCGGTTAAGTTCATTAGCTACTCGTTGGCTGTTCTCATTGCTCTCTCAATAGTTTTTGCCATAAGAGCTGTGGGCATCATTCTAATCATATCGCTGCTAACCATACCCGCAAACATTGCCAATATAGTAACCCATCGGTTTAGAAGGATAATTGTGTTATCGGCCTTAATCAGCTTTTTTTCGATTGTTGCTGGTATAGCTATCTCGTTCAGGTTGAATGTTCCCTCGGGTGCAACAATCATTATTACCATGATGGCTTTCTACCTCATTGCAAAAGGGATTCAATTGGTAAGGCAGCGGATTTTTACACTGAAAGTGTAAATAGTTAAACCTTACGGTAATCCTCCTCCAGCAGCTGGCAAACAACCTTAATGGCATTGCCACACACCATATCGAACAGGCCTGCATCGCGGGCCTTTTGTTTTGCTTCGGGGTTGTTCAAATCTATTCCTAGTATTCTGCAGCAATCGGTTGACCCTAATCGTTTGGCACATTTATCCATGTACTCGGCCACAAGTACGGTTGCTTTTTGCTTGGAGTCGGAATCGTTCAGGTTACTATTACCAAACCTTAATCCGATAATCATTGCCCCTGCGTTAATTGCTCCGCACACATGTTGCTTATGACCAATACCCCCACCCAGTCCAGCACCTAGCTTCAAGCATTGCTCGGTAGTTAACCCTTCGTCAGTGGCAAATGCAAGCAATACAGACTGTGCGCAATTTGCGCTCCCCTGAAAACTTGATAGGGCAATGGATATTTTATCTCCCATAAAATCTGCAATTTTAGTTCATTTACGAATAGGTTTCCCAAATTGTTTCTTTTTTATAACCCATCATGTTTATATTGATTAGCAGCACTTGTATTAATCGAAATCAATCTGGTAATACCCAAATATTATGCGAATAATGATATTAGTGAACTATTAATGCGATGTATGACATCTAACATTTTCCCATTCCATTTGTTATTGTAATTTTGACAAACAAAAATTTGACTCTATGAACTTCGACCTTATAGTAATTGGAAGCGGCCCCGGAGGTTATGTGGCCGCAATACGAGCAAGCCAGCTAGGCATGAAAGTGGCTGTGGTGGAAAAGGAAAACCTTGGAGGTATATGCCTGAACTGGGGCTGTATTCCCACCAAAGCGTTACTTAAGAGCGCACAGGTTTTTGAGTATGCATCGAATGCTGCCGATTATGGGGTGTTGGCAGCCGATGTAAAACCCGATTTTGAAAAAATGATTGCTCGTAGCCGCGGTGTGGCCGATGCCATGAGCAAGGGAATACAATTCCTTTTCAAAAAGAATAACATCACTGTTATTAATGGTTTTGGTAAGCTAAAGGATAACCATACCGTAACAGTAACCGCTTCCGATGTTACACAAGCCGACTACACTGCTAAACACATCATACTTGCCACGGGTGCGCGTTCGCGCGAACTACCAAACCTAAAACAGGATGGGGTAAAGGTAATTGGCTACCGTCAGGCTCTCACATTACCAAAACAACCGGCCTCCATGGTGGTTGTTGGTTCAGGTGCAATTGGCAGTGAGTTTGCATACTTTTACAACGCAATTGGCACCAAGGTAACCCTGGTTGAGTATATGCCCAATATTGTTCCCCTGGAGGACGAGGAGGTAAGTAAAACCCTTGAGCGTGCCTTCAAAAAGGCTGGCATTACAGTTAAAACCGAAGCGTCGGTTGAGGCGGTCGATACATCGGGCGGACTATGTAAGGTTACCATCCAAACCAAAAAGGGCCCTGAGGTGGTTGAGGCCGAGGTAGTGCTTTCGGCCGTGGGCATTACGCCCAACCTTGAGGGAATAGGTATTGAGGAGTTGGGTATTATTCTGGACAAGGGCAAGGTTAAGGTTGACGAGTTTTACCGCACCAACGTTGAGGGTATTTACGCCATTGGCGATATAGTGCCAGGTCCTGCTTTAGCCCACGTTGCTTCCGCCGAGGGTATTGTTTGCGTTGAAAAGATTGCCGGGCTTAACCCCCATCCAATAAACTACAGCAACATTCCCGGTTGTACCTACACCACGCCTGAGGTTTCGAGCGTAGGTATGAGCGAGAAAGCAGCCCGCGATGCTGGTTACGAGATTAAAGTGGGCAAGTTTCCGTTTACAGCCTCGGGTAAGGCAACTGCAGCCGGTAACCGCGATGGCTTTGTGAAGCTCATATTTGATGCCAAGTATGGCGAGTTGCTTGGTGCCCACATGGTGGGTGGCAATGTAACCGAAATGATAGCCGAAATGGTTGTGGCACGCAACCTCGAAACCACTGGTCATGAACTAATCAAGAGCATTCATCCGCACCCAACAATGAGTGAGGCAATTATGGAAGCCGCTGCTGCTGCTTACGGCGAAGCAATTCATATCTAAATTTACTTTGATATTACCACAAAACCGCTACGTTTCCAGTGGCGGTTTTTTGTTTTTATGAAAATCTACGCTTTTTCTCCATGAATGTCCGTGGCTGCCTGGGTTTCCAACTCTTAATCAAAAAATAGATTACAGGGCCTAGTATTGGCGGGAAAAATGCCAGAACACCAATTATGGGAGTCCTCTGCTTTTTCAGGTTTTTCAGCACATCAAAAAAAGTAAACAGATGTAACCCAATGATTAGAATGTATACTGCCGTTTCAATACTTATATTCCACATACTTATTGCATTTAACCACAAAGATAATCAATATGGTTGTTAACTCATCGATAAATAAGTGTGAGAAGTAATGTACCTAAAAAACGAGTAAAAATTAACTAACAACGAACACCCACTTATTAACACCTTTAGTTAATCACTTTGCTGTAACTGTTCATAAACATACTCTGAAAATATCGAGCCATAAAATCAACTTACACTATCTTTACAAAAGAAAAAGGCCAAAAATGTATTGCTAAATGATTGACCAGCATACAGTTGATAAAATACTGGCAGCAGCCGATATTGTTGAGGTGGTAAAGGAATACGTTACCCTTCGGAAACGCGGGGTTAATTACCTGGGCCTTTGTCCATTCCATAATGAGAAAACGCCCTCGTTCACCGTGAGTCAGGCAAAGGGTATTTTCAAGTGCTTTGGCTGTGGCAAGGGAGGGAATGTGGTCAATTTCATTATGGAGCATGAGCGGCTTAACTACGTGGAGGCTCTTAAGTTCCTGGCCAAGAAGTATCACATTGAGATTGAAGAGAAAGAGGTTACCCCCGAGGAGATAGAGAAGCGGAACGAGCGCGAGAGCCTAATGGTTATCAACTCGTATGCCCAGCGCTACTTTTCCGATATGCTGCATAAGCATTCCGATGGCAAAACCATTGCCATGGCTTACTTCCGCGAGAGGGGATTTAAGGACCATATCATTGAGAGGTTTCAGCTGGGTTACTGCTTAGACCAGCGCGATGCCTTTACCCAAAGCGCACTGCGCGATGGTTTCAAGCTCGACTACCTTGTTAAAACCGGGCTTACCATAAAGCGCGACGACGGCAGCACCTTTGATCGCTTTGCCGGTAGGGTGATGTTTCCCATCCATAGCATAAGCGGTAGGGTTATTGGTTTTGGGGGGCGAATACTTAAAGCCGATAAAAAAACGGCTAAGTACCTTAACAGCCCCGAGAGCGAGGTTTACCATAAAAGCGAGGTGCTTTACGGCATTTTCCATGCCAAAAAAGCCATCACCCAGGAGAACAAGTGTTACCTGGTAGAGGGTTACACCGATGTAATTTCGTTGCACCAAACTGGCATTGAGAATGTGGTGGCCAGTTCCGGTACATCGCTTACGCAGGATCAGATTAAGCTGATAAAGCGCTTTACCCCAAACGTTACCATACTTTACGACGGCGATGCCGCCGGCATTAAGGCCTCGCTCAGGGGTATCGATATGATACTGGAGGAGGGACTTAACGTTAAGGTGGTGCTTATGCCCGAGGGCGAAGACCCCGACAGCTTTGCCCGTTCCCATAACGCCTCGGAGGTGCTGGAGTACATCAACCAAAACGAAACCGATTTCATCAAATTCAAGACCCGCCTTCTGCTCGATGATGCCAAGAGCGATCCCATTAAACGCGCTAACCTTATTACCGACATTGTACGCTCAATAAGTGCCATACCCGACCAGGTGATTCGGGCGGTTTACATCAAGGAGTGCGCCAAGTTAATGGATATTGGCGAGGAAGTGCTTTACTCCGAGGTTGGCAAGCTGCGTAGGAGCAGAATGGAGCAGCTGCTCCAGCGTGAACGCACCGAGGCGGTTAGGGAACACGAAACACCCAAAATTCCTGCTTTTGTTCAAGGAATTAGCTGCGAGGAGCAGGAAAAGGAGATTGTACGGTTCCTGCTGAATAGCGGAAACCAGGTACTATTTAGCCAGGAGGTGGAGGGAACCAATGAACTTATCACTATTACTGCTGCTCAGTATATCATTGATGAGATTCTTAACGATGATTTAGAGTTTCAGAATTTGATTTACAAAAAGGTTTTTGATGAATACGTGCGTTTACTGGAAACAAACGTTGAGGTCGATAACCGATTTTTTATTAACCACACCGATCCTGAAATTAGCCAAATGGCTGTGGATTTACTTACCGAAAAATATGTGCTTAGCCGGATTTGGGAAAAACACAAGGCCGAGGTTTCTGAAAGCCCCGATTTTCTACAAACAGCCATACCCAAGGCCATAATGGTTTACAAAAGCAAAGTGCTGAAGCTGGCCATTAGCAAGCTAACCGATGAGCTGAGTAAGCTCAAACCCGATCAGGTTGAGGAAACCAATCAGTTACTCCTACGGCTCAGGGAGCTTTATGCCCTAATGAATAAGATGTCGAAGGATTTAGATAGGGTAATTCTGTAGCAATTTTTGCAGCTTACACAAGTATAATGGTACCTTCCTTTAATTTCTGCTAACTTTTTTAAGTGTTTTTCTTTTGTTATTATTGTTTTTAGTAAATTTACAAAAACCAAATTAGGTTTTCGGTTGCTTTAAACCTTTGCCAGTTTTACTGGTTCAAACATATTAAAGCAATTGTGGTTATTGTTTATGTCATGTTTTTTACTGAACCTAAATAGTTTAACCTTTAAACATTAATAAATATGAAAAACTACACTAACACCCTACGAGTTCTTACGTTAGCCATGCTGGCAATAGTTTTTTTCAGCTGTGGCAATAAGCAGGCAAAGCAAGCCGAAGAACTACAAGCCGAGTCAAAGGAGCAAGCTTTTCAGGAAGTAACCAGCTATCCAATTCCTACCTCATTCGAAGTAGTTCAAATGATTAATAAGGCCGGAGCAAGTTTCATTATTGGCATTTGTAACCCGGTTGATAATGTTGGGAAATACATGACCGAAAAGGCCAAGGCCGTTAACCTGGGTATTTACGGTGCTGACCTTGCCTACTCAACAACCTACCAGATGAAACAGGAAACCATGAATTTCCTTAAGGTTTGTAAACAGCTTGTCGAGGAGCTTAACATAAATGCCGGATTTACCCCTGAACTGGCATTGAATGTTGAAAAGAATATCGACAATAAGGATTCATTGATAGTAATTTTTACCAATTCCTACTATGAAACCTACCGCACTCTGGTTCAAAACCAAAAGGAAAGCCTCTCGCTTTTGGTAGTTGCTGGTAGTTGGATTGAGGGTGTTTATATCACATCGCAGATTGCTTTGACCAGTCGCGACAACACTGAGTTCATAAAAATACTTGCTAACCAAAAGGCTCCCCTTGCCAAGCTTATGGAGCTCATGACTCCCCGTGGAGATATTCCTGAGGTTAAGGAACTGATGGATATGCTTGCCCCCATTCAGGCTATTTACAATAAGGTTGAGGGTGAAAAATTGACCAACGATCAGTTTCAAATGCTAATGGAAGAAATTACAAAGGTTCGTAATGCCTTGGTATAATCCATTTTTATAAAAGATTATTAAAGCGCACCCCAAAAAGGTGCGTTTTTTTATTTTTTTCGTGTAACTTTTAACTTTTTAAACTATCTAATTAGTTAGAAAGAAATTGCAAAAAGAGTTTGGATAAGAATATTGCCATAGGACTTATCGATACGCTGGCCGATTTAACTCGCAAGGACTGGGATATTGAGCAATGCCGGAGCATTATTCAAAGCTTCTTTTCATCACCCGATTTTGATGTTAATGGAGAGGAGCTTCTTAAGCAGTTCGACAGTATCATTAATTCAGAGAGTTTCGTTAGCGGTAATTTTAAACACGATGCCGGTTTGCCCTGCGAAACGATGACCACCGAACAGCGTATTGAGTTGGCCATAGCATTTTACCATGTACTCTCTTCGTACCCTGAATCTGGGCATCAAAAGCTTTTTACCGCATGGAATGTAATTGGCATTCAGCCAGAGGATGCAATTTGCCTATACCATTTCCTAAGCTTTGGCCCAACCGCTAATCAATTTCAGCTTCCAGGCAATTCATTTATTTCACAAGATGTTCTTGAGGGTTGGGAGCAAAACAATAGCAATAGGATGATTTTCCTATACGATGAAAATTCCCCTACCCAAGAACTTGAAAAAGCATTATGCGAGAAACGTACTGGACTTGGAGGCAATCTACTTTTTGCCTACTTCCATAGCATAGGCTGTTACATAGTTAAGTACCATGGTGATAGACAGGTTTTGATTGAAGATGAACCACTTATAGCTGGACGTTCGTACTGTTTTAAGCCGGGTTCAAGCATCACGCTTAGCAATGGTGAGCAAATCCGATACGACAATATAACACGTATACGCTTGCTGGGTAGCGGCGTTCAGCCGGTAAAATTGGTTGTTCAGGATCTTGAGTTTACTTTTCCCGGAAGCAACCAGGGCATTAAGCCTTTTAGTACCGTTGAGGAGTCGGGGAGGGTAGTGGGAATACTTGGCGGTAGCGGGGTGGGTAAATCAACCCTTCTGAACCTCCTGTCGGGCAAGCTTAAGCCCCATAAGGGCAAAGTGCTGATTAACGGCTACGACGTTCATAACGAGTCGCATAAGCTGATGGGTGTTGTTGGCTTTGTACCCCAGGACGATTTGCTTATTGAGAACCTCTCCGTTTACCAGAACATGCTCTTTAATGCAAGGCTTTGCTTTGGCAACTATAGCCGTAAGCAGGTTAGGGAGCTTGTGGATTCTACTTTAAAAAGCTTGGATTTATGGGAAATTAGGAATTTAAAGGTAGGGAATGCTCTGGATAAGGTTATAAGCGGAGGGCAGCGCAAGAGGCTAAACATTGGGCTTGAGCTGCTACGCGAGCCTGCGGTGCTTTTCCTCGATGAGCCCACCAGCGGCCTTTCGTCCAACGATTCGGTTATGGTACTTAACCTGCTCCGCAACCTTGCCGATGCCGGCAAGCTGGTTGTGGTAAATATACATCAACCCTCCGAAAGGCTTTTCAGGATGTTCGATAGGCTATGGGTTTTGGATAAAGGAGGGTATCCGGTTTATGTGGGCAACCCAACCGAGGCGGTTGGTTACTTTAGAGAGAAATCGGCTAGGGTTGGCAATCTGGTGACATCAGCAGTGCAAAGGAAAAGGGTTAACCCTGAGGATATACTCGATATTATTGAGCAGCGTCAGGTTGATAGGAGCGGTTCGTTTACCGTAAACCGTAAGGTATCGCCCGAGGAGTGGTATAGGCTCTACCGTGAATCGATTCAGCCCAAAGTGATTGAAATTGAGGGGAAAACGGCATTACCCCAGGGAAAGTTTCGGTTACCCGATGTAATAAAGCAGCTAAACGTATTTACCAAGCGTAACCTTCTCTCAAAGTTAGCCAACAGGCAATACATGTTGCTCAATATCCTGGAACCCGTTGTTCTGGGGCTTATCCTTTCCTTCTTCATTAAGTACTCGCCAGGCAACGATTATATTTTTGCGGCAAACCGCAACATACCCGCTTTCATATTTATGAGCGTGATAGTTTCGCTCTTTCTGGGCCTTAGTGTTAGTGCCGAGGAGATAATTGGCGACCGCCGCATTCTGGAGCGTGAGTCGTTTCTCAACTTGAGCCGCTTCAGCTACATCAACTCAAAGGTTCTTTACCTGTTTGGTCTTTCGGCCATTCAAATGCTACTGTTTGTAGGGGTGAGCCTTACCATTATTGGAGTTAAAGGTTTAACGCTCAAGTACTGGTTGGTGCTTTTCAGCTCGGCATGCTTTGCCAATATGCTCGGGTTGATAATCAGCTCAGTGATGAAATCGGTTGTTGCCATATATATTACCATACCGTTGCTGCTTGTGCCGCAAATCCTTTTAAGCGGAACGGTAGTTGATTTCGATAACCTAAATTCATCGCTCACTCGCAGAGTTTACGTTCCGGTTATTGGCGATGTTATGACATCGCGATGGGCCTACGAGGCGCTTGCCGTATCGCAGTACATGGACAACCGTTACGAAAAAAATTTCTTTGATGCCGAGATGCAGCTTAGCCGTGCTGCTTTTAGGGCGTCGTTTCTTATTCCCCGCCTGCAGGTTAAACTTGAGGAATGCGTGAGGCTCGATGACCTCGATGAAGATAGGAGTGCCGATATATCGCGCCATTTGCTCTTTATTGCCAATGAAATTGAACACCTTGCCCAATCCGACGATGTGCCCCAGTTTGAACTGCTGGAAGAGCTAAAAAAAGGTCAGCTTTACGACCAGTTTGCTTTTGAGCTGAATGGTTACCTGCTTTACATCAAAAAGCTTTTTCAGGAGCAGCAGCGTGCCGCCACTGCCAAACGCGATAGCGTTTACCTGGCTCTTAAGGGCCAGCTTGGCGACGATGGCGTTTACAAGCTGAAACAAGGAAACCATAACACTGCTTTAGCCGAGTGGGTGCTACGGAGCAACGAGGTAACAAAATACCTCGAAACCGACAATAGGTTGATACAGAAAGCCGAGCCCATATACATGTTACCCGACCATCCCTTTGGCCGCGCACAGCTGTACGCACCCTATAAGTACTTCAACGGGCAGTATATCAAAACTATATGGTTCAACATAATTGCCATTTGGCTTTTTACCATTGCCCTATACACGCTGCTGAACCTTATTAACAATAAAAAAACTGGCAAGGTGCCGGTTCTGTGGAGAATTATTGGAAAGTTTACTCGGTAACAGTCTTATTCTCGAGGTCTTTAACCGTATCCCAGTTGTTGAATACTGTAACCAAATCCGATTCGGTTAGCTTACCGCTCAGAATTGATTGTATGGCTGCGTTTTTAAGCATCTCGTCAACCATAAAGCCTTCAGCTGCTTTCTTTTCCTTTTCCGAGGCTTTCATTAGCTGTTCCATGGCATTTAAGCTCGATACTGCTGTTATGCCCGATATTACAACAAGGTAATCGTTGGTGTATTCGGAAATATCGGCATAGCCAAACTCCTTTACCAGCTCCATCATTTTGGCATTATCGTTTTCGTACTTATCGAGCTCTTCGGTAAGCTTTACTAATCTTTCAATCTTCTCCTTTGTTATTGAACCACTGCCCGTTGAAAGGTGAACCTTAACCACTTCAAGCGCTTTGCTTGGGAACTCATCGGGTTTCTCGTTGCTGTAGTAGTTATAGTCGGCGTTTTGGTCCTCCTCTTTTTCGCCATAAGCCTGTTCATACCGCGATAAATCCTTACCAAAGTTTTGAAGAGCCCTTCTGCTAAAGTAACTAATGATTTGTCCAATTACTAAAAGGGCGATTAAAACGTAAATAATAATGCGGGCTGTTTCATCTTTCCCTTTTAGTGTTTTGGTAAGAGCAAGGTAAAGCAGGTACAAGCCGTATAGACCAATGGCTATCGATACTATTGTTCCCAGTAAGCCGCTTATAAACCCGAAAACTGCGAGTAAAGAGTTGATGGGCATAAGCACCATAAGCGCTGCGCTTACCCTTAGGTTTGCCTCAAAATCGGTATTGCCACCACTTATACTCGATAGCAGAAGAATAATTACGGCTGCAATAAATAGCCCAATTATGGCTGCAATTATTGTAAAAATAAATGCACCAACACCAAAAACTCCACCCGATGCACCAAGGGTATTACCCAGGGCAAAGAACCAAATGGCGTTTATTATTGCAGCAACTACTCCGTAAATGAGAGCCTTGAGGAGGGGCTCTACCATACCGCCAGCGGTACTCATCGACTCAAAATACCCTTTGGGGTTAAGCAGGGAATTCTTTGAATCGGCAATGAACTTATTGAAGTCGAAAGCATTCTCGTTCATAGTTATTAGTTTTTTGGGTTCAAGAACGAAAGTTCCGTTAAAAAAACGAGAAAGTCAACTTTAGGCAAATATTTATCAAGATAGGGCTTTAATCGGTATCAATACCGTACTGCTTAAGCTTATTGTAGAGCGTTTTTCTATCGATATTAAGCAGCTTGGCGGCCTTGGTTTTATTGTATTTAACCTTTTCAAGTGTTGCAATAATCAGCTCCTGCTCAGCCTTCTCCTTGGTGTTTTTAAGGTTATCGGTTTTTGTGGAGCTGCTTTTTTGGCTGGGCGATACAATTTCAGTGGGAAGCGATTCAACGGTAATGCTGCTTGACTGCTCAAGAAGCACTGCCCTGCGAATGGCATTTTTTAGCTCCCTGAGGTTACCGGGCCAGCTGTACTGTAGCATGGCATCAATAGCCTCAGGCGTAAAATCATGGATATTCTTTCCCATTTCCCTGTTGGCATTGTTCAGGAACCACTGGGCGTAAACCATCAAATCGTCCTTGCGCTCGGCTAGCGGTGCTACCCTGATGGTAAACTCGTTGAGCCTGTGGTAAAGGTCCTCGCGGAATGTTCCGCGGTTCACCATCTCGAGCAGGTCCTCATTGGTGGCAACAATTATTCGCACGTCAACGGGTATCTCCTTGCTGCTGCCAATGCGCTTAATTTTTCGTTCCTGGATGGCACGTAGCAGGTTGACCTGAACATCGTAGGGTAGGTTTCCAATTTCGTCGAGGAAGAGAGTACCGCCATTGGCCACCTCAAACTGGCCAATCTTGTCGGCAATAGCCCCTGTAAACGAACCCTTGATATGGCCAAAGAACTCGCTGGCGGCCAGCTCGCGCGGTAGCGCGCCACAGTCGATGGCTACAAAGGGCTTGCTGTTCCGTTTGCTGGCACGGTGAATTTGACGGGCAACAAACTCCTTGCCGGTTCCGCTATCGCCCTGTATAATAACCGATAGGTTGGTGGGTGCAACAATGTTGATGTAACGCATCACCTCCTGGCTGTAACGGCTTTTACCCTCAATAAAGGTGAATGCATCGGTATCGGTTTCGGGGGTTTTCCCCACCGAAACGGGCAGAGCGTTGTTTATGGTTGCCAGGATTTCCTCCGGGTTTACCGGCTTGGTAACGTAATCGTAGGCACCCTGCTTAATGGCCTTAACCGCCATGCGTATATCGCCATAGCCGGTCATCACAATAACAATGGTATCGCGGTTTTTACGTTTTGCCTCGGCAAGCACATCCATTCCCGACTTCTCCGGCAGGCGAAAATCGGTTAGCACCACATCGAACGTTGTGGCCTGAATAGCCTGCCTTGCATCATCGAACGAGAAGGCCTCGGTAACCTTATGCCCGTTCCTTACCAGAAAGGTTTTAAGCATCAGGCAAAAGGTAGAATCGTCGTCAACTACAAGAATCTTAGCCATTTAGTTTATCCCATTCACCAACGCTAAGGTAGAAACTATTTTGGAGAAATAGAAATTTAAGTGTTTGGTGTATGGTGTTTAGTGAATGGTAAAAAAAAACTATGTAAATACCTTGTTAGCACGAGTCTGCGGACGCTTGCGTTAGCGAGGTTGGGTGGAGTATATGCCTAGCGCAGTTCTTTAGCCGAACATAAAAAGTTTTTTGTGCTTGCCTGAACGAGGGGATTTTTTACTACATTTACTGAAAGTAACCTGGCGGAATGGAGTATGTCGCACGCGTTTACAAACGCTTGCGACCGAGGGGATCATAGGACTATATTATTAACTTTTCCTAGTCTTAATTTTAATGCAGATAAGTTAAATTGTAAAATGAACGATACATCTAAAAATAAAAAGGCAGATAAGCTCGTAAAATCTAAAAAACGAGTTCAAGATCATGGCGAGGTGTTTACGCCTGAGTGGTTAGTTAATGATATGCTTGATCTGGTTAAAAACGAAACTGAGCGAATTGATTCCCGTTTCCTAGAGCCTGCTTGTGGAAATGGTAATTTTTTAGCAGAAGTTTTTCGCCGTAAGCTCAATGTTGTTGACCAACGATACGGTAAAAGCCAAAACGAATGGGAACTTTATGCTGTGATTGCCGTTTCAAGCATTTACGGCGTGGAAATTTTAGAAGACAATGCTAGGGAATGCCGTGAACGTTTATTTAATATTTTTAATGAACGCTACTCTACTTTATTTAACGGAAATTGCAAAGACGAATGCCGAAAAAGCGTAAAATTCTTGCTTAATAGAAACATCCTCTGGGGCGATGCTTTAGACTTTACTAACCCTGTTACTAAGAAACCCATTGTATTTTCCGAATGGAGTGTTGTAAGCGGTAATATGCTTAAACGTCGCGACTTTATGTTTAAATTTCTAGTAGAAAAAACACATCAATTTTCTTTGTTCAACGATGAAGGTAGCCCTGCTGCCATTGATGAACCCGTAAAAGATTTTCCTTTAGTTCATTTCTTAAAGTTGGGTGAAAATGAGCAATATTAAAAAAAATGATAACCTCATTGCTGATATAAAGCATATTATTGAACAAAGTCGTCAAAATGTTGCGGTAGTTGTTAACTCAACAATCACTTTAATGTATTGGCAAATTGGTAAACGTATTAACGAGGATATTTTACAAAACCAGCGAGCCGAATATGGGAAAGAGGTTGTTCTTTCGCTATCAAAACAACTTACCGCAGAATATGGTAAAGGTTGGGGTGAAAAACAACTAAGACAATGTATGCAGTTTGCTCAGGTGTTTGTTGACAAAGAAATTGTATACACACTGTGTAGACAATTGAGCTGGTCACATATACGATTGGTTATGTATATGGAAGACACTCTAAAAAGAGATTTCTATATAGAGATGTGCAAACTCGAAAAATGGAGTGTGCGCACTTTGAAGGATCGAATCAATTCTATGCTTTATGAACGCACTGCTATTAGTAAAAAGCCAGAAGAACTTATCCAGAAGGAAATTGATTCTCTGAGAAATTCTCAAAAACTTTCCCCTGATTTGGTGTTTCGTGATCCATATTTTCTCGACTTTTTAGGTCTTAAAGATATCTATTCCGAAAAAGATTTAGAAGATTCAATTCTTGCTGAATTACAGAAATTTATCATAGAATTTGGCTCTGATTTTGCCTTTCTGGCTCGGCAAAAAAGGATCACTATTGATAATGATGATTACTACATTGATTTACTTTTTTATCATCGCCGGTTAAAATGTTTGGTTGCTATCGATTTAAAGCTTGGTAAGTTTGAAGCTTCATATAAAGGACAGATGGAACTCTATTTGCGATGGTTAGAAAAATACGAAATGCTCGAGGGGGAAAATCTGCCAATAGGTTTGATTCTGTGCGCTGCTAAAAACGAAGAACATATTGAGCTGCTCCAGCTTGAGCATAGCAATATTAAGGTTGCTGAATATTTGACCAAACTTCCAGAATTGAAATTATTGGAAGAAAAACTTCATAAAGCTATCGAGATTGCTAGAGAAAAATTTTTAGCTACAAATAATAGCGGTGAAAATGATTGAAACTAACTATAATCCGGATGTCCTTGCTTGTCTTGCAAACCTTAGCAACGACGAAGTATTCACACCTCCAAAGCTGGTGAACGAAATGCTGGATATGCTACCTGCCGATTTGTTTTGCAACCCAAACATTAAATTCTTAGACCCTGCTTCCAAAACAGGGGTATTCTTACGCGAAATTGCCAAACGACTTGATAAAGGTCTTGAAAAACACATACCCAACAAGCAGGAGCGCATTAACCATATTTTTACCAAACAGCTTTATGGTATAGCAATAACCGAGCTTACCGCATTGCTTAGCCGACGAACTGTATACGGCTCAAAAACCGCCAATGGGAAATACAGTTTTTGTGAAAATTTTGATAATGAGCAAGGTAACATTTACTATGAACGTATTCAACATACCTGGGAAAATGGTAGATGCGTTTGGTGTGGTGCCAGCCGTGATGTTTATGACCGGGGCGTAGAAGCAGAATCTTACGCTTACAATTTTATACACACAGATAATCCATTAGTATTTTTTAATGAGGAAAATATGAAGTTCGATGTTATTATTGGAAATCCACCGTATCAACTGAGTGATGGGGGATATGGCAGGAGTGCAAAGCCGCTATATCATAAATTTTTACAACAGGCAAAAAAAATAAATCCAAAGTTTTTAGTTATGATCATTCCTGACAGATGGTTTGCTGGTGGAAAAGGACTAAATGATTTTAGAGATCAAATGTTGAGTGACAAGCGTTTCCGAAAATTAGTTGATTACACTTCAGCTTCAGATATATTCCCTGGAGCTGACGTTCCAGGCGGAGTCTGTTACTTTCTTTGGGATTCTTCATATAATGGAGAAACTGAAATAGAAATAAGAAACGGAAGTCAAATAGACACCTCTAAAAGATATTTGAATGAATTTGATACATTTATTCGTTACTCTGTTGCTGTTGAAGTTATTAAGAAAATAAAAAGATTGTCAAAATCATTTTTGAGTGAACAGGTTTCGAGTAGAAAACCTTTTGGTTTAGCTACCAACATTAGACCAAAATCAAAAGGAGACTTAAAGTTGAAATATTATGGTGGTTATGGAAATTATCCGAGTAATTTAATTACAGTTGGAAAAGATTTAATTCCACTTTGGAAAGTCATAACCTCAAAAACTTCTTACGATCACGCAGGACAGCCTGATAAAGAAGGTAAAAGAAGAGTTTTTTCAACTTTGGAAATATTAAAGCCAAATGAAATTTGCACAGAATCGTACATTATATGTGGGGCCTTTTACACTGAAAAAGAATGCAAAAACCTTTTGAGTTATTTGAAAACAAAATTTACAAGGTTTTTAGTATCTCAACTTACATTTTCACAGGACATTACAAAAGACCGATTTGCTTTCGTTCCTCTCCAAGACTTTTCCGAACCCTGGACAGACGAAAAGCTCTACAAAAAATATGGGTTAACGGAAGAAGAGATTGCGTTTATAGAGAGTATGATAAGGCCAATGGATTCAACCAATGGTGAAAGTAAAGATGAGTAAAAAAGAATTTTTTCCAGCAAGACCATCTGCCAATCCAACCATTTATGCCTATGAGTTGGTTGGTGTTGAAAGCCACGTGGGCTTGTTAAAAATTGGTTATACTGATCGCGATGCTCAAACCCGCATTAGGGAGCAACTAGGAACTGCTGGAATAAAATACAAAATTGTATTTGAGGATTCGGCCATGAAAAGCGATGGTAGCAGTTTTACCGACCACGATGTGCATCGCGCTCTTAAAAGAATGGGCATAAAAAACCCTGAGGGTGAGTGGTTCAAATGCACTGTTAATGAATTACGCAAAGCCATTTGGGATATAAAGAACGGTGAACGAACTGAACCTAGCAGGACACTTACTTTCCCAATGCGACCTGAGCAATCAGCGGCCGTAGAAAAAACCATGGCATATTTCAAGAGTTTTAAAAGAGAAAATCCCGATAAAACCCCCCACTTCCTTTGGAACGCTAAAATGCGTTTTGGAAAAACCTTTGCCAGTTATCAGTTGGCTAAAAAAATGGGTTGGAAAAAAATTTTGGTACTTACTTTCAAACCTGCTGTGCAAAGTGCTTGGGAAGAAGACCTACTAACGCATGTCGATTTTGATGGCTGGCAATTTATTTCGGGGAAGGAACTACCTAATGAAGGGTATCCTCAATATGACAAATCTAAACCTGTAGTTTGTTTCGCTTCGTTTCAAGATGTTTTAGGTAAAAATACCAGCACGGGTGGCATCAAAACCAAAAATGAATGGGTTCACATTACTCATTGGGATTGTGTGATTTTTGACGAATACCACTATGGGGCCTGGAGGGAAAACGCCAAAGAGCTTTTTGAAGCTGAGGGCAAAAAAGAAATGGAATTTGGCGAGGGTGAAGGTCTAGAATACTTTGACGAAGATACACTACCAATTACATCAAATCATTACTTATATCTATCGGGAACTCCTTTCCGCGCAATTGCAACCGGAGAATTTATTGAAGAACAGATTTTCAACTGGACGTACTCAGACGAGCAAAAAGCTAAAGCCGAATGGGACAACAGCAAAGGACCCAACCCGTACGCATCTTTGCCAAGAATGGTATTGATGACATACCAATTGCCAGAAACAATAAGTAAAATTGCCGATTTAGGCGAGTTTGATGGTTTTGATTTGAATGTGTTTTTTTCTGCTGAAGGCGAAGGTTCAAAGGCCCGATTCAAATACGAAGACGAGGTACAAAAATGGTTGGACCTTATTAGAGGATCGTACACCGAGACAACCATCGACAACCTAAAAATGGGTGCAAAAAAACCCCCATTACCCTTTTCGCATGCTCCTTTACTAAAAGTGCTAAATCACACCTTTTGGTTTTTGCCGACAGTAGCATCCTGTTATGCAATGGCAAATTTACTTAAACGACCAAACAACAAATTCTATCATGATTTTAATGTGGTTGTTGCTGCTGGCGTTAAAGCAGGTGTTGGTGTTCAAGCTTTACCTCCTGTTTTAGATGCAATGACAGATAATCCGCTTAAATCAAAAACCATTACTTTATCCTGTGGTAAACTAACTACCGGTGTATCGGTAAAACCGTGGACAGGCATATTTATGTTGCGAAATTTAACAAGCCCTGAAACGTACTTTCAGGCAGCATTCCGTGTTCAAACACCCTGGGTAATAAAGAATCCCGATGGCAAATCGCCAAACAAAGAGGTGATACTTAAAGAAGAATGTTATGTTTTTGATTTTGCTCCCAATAGAGCCTTACGCCAAATTGCCGATTACGCCTGTAGGCTGAATGTGAATGAGTCCAACCCCGAAAAGAATGTTGAAGATTTTATCAACTTCCTCCCTGTATTGGCATACGATGGCAGTTCTATGAAACAAATTGATGCTGCTGGTATTCTAGATATTGCAATGAGTGGCACAACTGCAACTCTTTTAGCACGAAGATGGGAGAGTGCATTGTTAGTGAATGTTGATAACAATACGCTTGCTCGTCTTATGGCTAACGAGGAAGCCATGAAAGCTTTAATGAATATTGAAGGTTTCAGAAATCTAAATCAAGACATTGAAACCATTATTAACAAATCAGAAGCAGTAAAAAAAGTCAAGAAGGAAGCGAATGAAAAGGAATTGACCCCAAAGGAAAAAAAGGAACTTACCGAGGAAGAAAAGCAGTACAAGAGCTTAAGAAAACAAGTACAGGAAAAACTCATCAAGTTTGCAACTCGTATTCCAGTGTTTATGTATTTAACCGATTTTAGGGAACGAAGTTTAAAAGATGTGATTACGCAATTAGAACCGGGTCTTTTCAAAAAAGTTACTGGTTTAACTCAAAAAGACTTTGAGCTATTAGTTAGCCTTGGTGTGTTTAACTCTGCACTTATGAATGATGCGGTTTACAAATTCAAACGATACGAGGACTCAAGTTTAGAGTATATAGGTATTAACAAGCACGCGGGTGAAGATGTTGGGCTTTACGACACTATTTTGAAAAGAAAAGAATACGAAGAGACCTTCGAAAACGAACCAAAGTAGGAATTTGTAAGCAAAAATGAGTGCAATTATTTTGACTTTTATGAACCCTCAAACACCTAATGAAATTACAAGGTAAATATTCACAATAAGCGAATTAAACTCTCCTTCAATAAAATCCCCCGGCCTGTTTAGGTACCGGGGGATTTGGTTAGGTTTGGTTAGGTGAGTGTATTACTGCAATGGTTTTACCACTTCGATGAGCTCGGGTAAGTCCATTCCAATTTTCTTGAGGTGCTCAATAGTGGGCACGCCATTCTTGTTCCAGCCACGGCGCTCGTAAACTGCATCGAGCAGTTTCTCGTAGCGATCCTCGCGGTACTTACGTAGGGCTGCCATCTTTTCCTCAAGGGTCATCCTGGTAGGATCAACTCCCACCTGCTCCTTGAGCTGCTTATCGTAGCGCTCCTCGCGGCTGAGGTACTCCTCCTTGGTAACAGGACCAGCAGCGCGGTAGGGTTGAGCATCGTACTTGCGGGTACCATAGCCCCGGCGAATGTTGAAGATGCGCTGGAAGTTGTAAACGCGCTCGCTCTGGCGGATAAGCTCATGCTTATCGATATTGCTGCCGGTTACGGCGTTGTATATGGTAACGTAGTTATCAACGTGCTCGGGAACCTTAGCTGGTTCATCGGTCTCGGCGTTGTTTTCGGGCTCAACATCGTTCCAGGGGAGCTTGCAAAGACCCTGAAGCCCAAACCATGTACGGAACATGGGGAAGTAGTGCAGCGCCTCGGCCTTGTCCTCAAAGGTTGGTATGTGGTTGTTAACCATATCCATGAAGATGAGCCAAGCCTCGTCGTGTTGTGGGCCCTTGTTGGTCATGGCGTAGCCACCCTGCTGTGCCAACGATTCCTTTGAAACGTACTGGCTGTACTCCAGGCCCTTGTTAACCATGGCAATGTCGTTCAGGAATTTCTCATCGGCACCGTACTCCTTAACAAAGTGCTCCTTAAGTTTTTTAACGCCCATTCCGGCAAGTTTACCAAAGCCTTCGCCTCGGGCAACCTGGTGCAGCAGCTCAAGAGCAGCATCCTTGTTGCCAAACCTTAGCTCCAGACCACCGGTACGCTCCTTATTGAGAATACCACGCTCATAGCACTCCATGATGAATGCCATGGTGGTGCCCCAGGTGATGGTGCAAATGCCGTAGGTATCGCAGTAAAAGTTGGCCTCAATAACGTACTCCGGATCAAAAATTCCGCAGTTGGAGCCTAATCCGGCAGCGGTTTCATACTCGGGACCATCAACAATCACTTTCTGTCCCTTGTAGGGGCCGGTTTTAATCTCGAACTTATCCACACCCTTGGCGCAGCTCATGTTGCAACCAATCCAGCAACCATCGGGAACACCCTGGGTGAAGTAGCTCTTCCATACATCGGAGTGAATCTTGTGAGCATCCTTATGCGAGCCGTACTGGAAGTTATGGGTTGGTAGCAGGTCGTAATCGTTCATGATTTCAACTAGGTGGGCGGTACCCTTGCTGCGCATCTGGCACTGCTTATCGTCGAGTTCGCGGATTTCGCGGTTAAAGCGGCGGCCACGCTCAGCAATGGCTTCAAGGTCAGCCACGTTGTTAAGGTTACCCTTAACGCCAGGAATCTTGCAAACTATGGCTTTAATCTTCTTATCGCGGAAAACGGTACCAATACCACCACGACCGGATTGTTTTAGGCGGATGCACTTACGTTTGGGATCGTAGAAGGTGAAGTTTAGCATGCCAATAAGGCTATGGTCGGCAGCGGCGCCAGTTGAAACTATACCGATATTCTTTTTATCGGCTTCGTCCTTGGCAAACATCTCGCTAAGCACCTCGCCAAGAATATGGCTATCGAGCGGCTCGGCGGGAGCCTCAAAAATCTCAACCTTGTGCTCAACGCCGTCGATGTAAATGATAACATCGTTTTTAGCCTTACCCTGAATCTCAAGGGCATCAAAACCTGAGAACTTGAGGAAAGGGCCAAAGAAACCACCCACGTTTGAGTCGATAACAATATCGGTTTGGGGCGAGATGGTACAAACTAACGATTTACCGGTACCGGAGTACTGGGTGATACCGCCAATGGGACCCGATGAGATAACAATCTCGTTCTCGGGGTCGTTCCATTTGGTATCGGGTTTGGTTGCATCCCACAAAAGGCGCAGGTCGTAACCCTTACCGCCAATGAATTTCTCCTTCATGATTGGGGGTACGGGTTTTTCCTTAACCTCGTTGGTTCCAACGTTTATGTACAAGGTTTTATCGGTGTAGCCGCGGTAAAGCGGTTTCCACTCGTACTTCCACTGGGTCAGCATCTTGTGCTGCTTAGCCATTTCCTTAACGTCCATAGTGTTTATGTTTTGGTTTAATTTCTAGTTCTGTTATAGTATTCGCAGCTATAAAAGTACCCGTAAAGTTATCAATAAAAAATGACTTCTATCAATATGAAATCGTTTGCATATTGGAATATTGCTGCGAAAGTCCTGTGGAGGCTATCATTTTGATAGCGATTTTTCAAATTTTTATTCGAATTGTTATTCCTCTGAAATTCTATCACTTAAAAAATTATTCGAATTTTAACACAAATTAGTCGAATATTTTATTCGACGTTTTAGCCTTCGTTGTATTTTTGGAACGTTAAACTAAAATGTTCGAAAGTTTAAATGCTCTAAATATGAACCAGTTAGAAGATAGCCACAAGGGAATGCGCGAGAATATTGTTAGCGCGGCTACCGAAGTTTTCAGCCGGTATGGCTTTAAGAAAACATCGATGGAGGATATTGCCCGGGCACTACGAATGGGCAAAAGCTCCATTTACTACTACTTTAAGGGTAAGGAGGAGATTTTTCAGGCAGTGGTTGACCGGGAAGCCAACCTGCTTAGGGTTAAGGTTAAGGAGATACTTGAGAGTGGGCTGCCCGTTACCGAAAAGCTTCGCTCCTACGTTAAGATGCGCATGGATTTAATCAAGCATCTATCAAACTACATGGAAATCCTCAAGAACGACGATCTAATGAACCTGGAGCTAACCGAAAAGTTCAGGAAAAAGTACGACGACGAGGAAATAACCATTGTAAAACAGATGCTTGAGGAGGGTATAAATAGGAATGAGCTCAAGGTAAAGGATTTAAACCTATCGGCATTGGCCATAGTTACGGCTATGAAAGGCTTGGAGATTCCACTGGTTACTTCAACCATGGGTGTGGAGAGCCTTAATATGGTTATTGACGATATGCTCGATATTCTTTTCTACGGAATTGTAAAACGTTAACATACAACAGCTATGAAGATTTTAAGATTGGTTTCTTTTTTCGGGGCATGGCTAATTGGTATTGGCTATGTTTCGGGTCAGCAAGTTCTAACTCTGGAACAGTGCCGGCAAATGGCGCTGGAGCATAACCAGAAGGTTTTAATTGCCGATGAGCATGTTGAGGCGGCAGGTGCCTTGAAGCGTTCTGCACAAACACAATTCCTGCCAAGTATCAGTGCAAACGGGCTTTACACCCGAACCAACAAAAAGTTCAGCCTGCTCGATAAGGATTTGATGCTTCCGGTTATACCCTACACGGCCATTGACCCAGTAACCGGTGGGCTTAACAGCGCAATTCTTAGCCCAACCCTTCCCGATGGAACCCCAAACCCAAACTTTAACCCATTGGTTTTTGGCAGCACCTTTGCCATTGACCCCAGTACCGGACAACCCTATACCGATAGCGATGGGAACCCGCTCTTTCAGCGATATACCTGGCTCCCAAAGGATAAGGCTGAGTTTGGCAATAAGAATGTTTACGTGGCAGGGGTTAACCTCACCCAGCCCATCTTTACAGGTGGAAAAATCAGGGAAACCTACCGCATTGCAAAGTATGGCGAAAAGTTAGCCCGGGCACAAAGCGAAGCTGAACGTACCGAGGTACTATACAAAACAGAGGAATCGTACTGGCGTGTTGCAGCAGTGGCCGAAAAGGTTAAGCTGGTTCAGGCTTACATTGCCCTGCTCGATAAGCTCAATACCGACCTGGAAAACTACTATGCCGAGGGCATAATCATAAAGAATGACCTGCTTAAGGTAAAGGTAAAGAAAAACGAAGCCGAGCTAAACCTGCTGAAAGCGCAGAACGGACTTACCCTATCCAAAATGGCTCTTTGCCAGCAGGTAGGATTACCCCTTAATACCGATATAGTTATAGCTGACTCATTACCAGCTCTAATGGAGCCCATAGCCCAAATGAACTACACCGACTCGGCTTTGGCCCGCCGTCCTGAGATTGAGGCGCTTAACCAAACCATCAATATTGCCAAGTCCGGTGTTAACCTGATGAAATCGCGCTACATGCCAAACATTGGTTTAACTGCCAACTACATGTTCTTTAACCCCAACCCCTACAACGGGCTCACCGAGAACTTTGGTGGCGACTGGAGCGTAGGTGTTGCTATAAACGTTCCCATTTTCCACTGGAACGACCGTGGCCATACCCTTAAGGCAGCCCGAAGCGAACAGCGCGTAGCTGAACTTAAGATGGACGAAGCTAAGGAGCTAATCAGCCTTCAGGTGCAGCAGGCCATTTTTCAGCTCAACGAGTCAATCAAGAAGGTTGAGATGGCTCAGGTAAACCTAAAACAGGCCGAGGAAAACCTAAAGGTTACCCGCGATGCCTTTGAGAGTGGTCGTCAAAAAACTTCCGACGTGCTTGAGGCTCAAGCCATGTGGCAGAATGCTTTCAGCGACCTGATTGATGCTCGCATGGAATACAGGCTGAATGTGGTTAACCTGAAACGGGTTACGGGAAGTTTGAAATAGATAATAGTGTTCAGTGTACAGTTTACAGCTGTTACTTTAAACCTTGAACCTTGAACCTTAAACCTTAAACTTTGAACTAATTAAAACTACAAAATATTAAACCATGAAACGATTAATTTTACTATTTACAGCAGCTGCTGCGTTGGTTTTTGTATCGTGCAGTGGCAATAAGCAGGAACAAGCCCAAAGCGAAGTGAATGTTCCGCTTGTATCCACCATCAGGGTTGAGGAGCGCACTTTCAATCCGATTCTAACCTTTACAGGTACAGTATTTGCCAACAAGGAGGCAAACTTAGGCGCTACCCTACCCGGAAAGGTTGAAAAAATCTACTTTGAGGAGGGCCAGATGGTTAAAAAGGGCGATCTCATTGTGGAACTTTCCGATGAGATGCTTACCCAGGCAATGATTGAGCACGAAACCATCAAGAAGGATTTTGAGCGTGTATCGCGCTTACGCGAGAAGGGAAGCATAAGCGAGATGGAGTACGACCATGTTAAGGCTAAATACGATGCTTCAACCGCAAAGGTCGAAATGGTTAAAAAGAACACACAGGTTTACGCTCCCTTCAGCGGCATAATTGCCGAGCGAATGATGGAGGAAGGAGAAGTTTACTTCCTTAACCCCGGTCTGGAGCCCGGCTATTCCATGCGTTCGGGCATTGTTAGGCTGATGCAAATTGACCCTGCTACTGTAAAGTTCGATGTGAACGAAAAGGATTTAATCCATATCCGTAAAGGCCTACCGGTGGTGGTTAAGCTCGATGGTATGCCCGGAAAAACCTTTCAGGGGAAGGTTGATAGAATTAAGCCCATGCTCTCAACCACAACCCGTTCCACATCGGTTGAGGTTACCATTCCCAACTCAAACATGGAGGTTAAACCGGGGATGTTTGCCTTTGTTGATGTAATGCTACCCGAGGTGAAATCGGCAGTGGTGCCCCTGCGTAGCATATACCGTATGCCTGGCACATCGGACGATTTTGTATTTACTGTGGTTAACGATACCGTTCACCGTGTTAAGGTTGAGCGCCTGCAAACCATTGGTGAGCACGTTGCCGTTAGGGGTATCGATGCAGGTACCGAAATTATCCTCGAAGGCAAAAACCGCGTGAACGACGGTTTAAAGGTTAAGGTGAGCAACAGGTAAAAATCCTAAAAAAACGGAAGAAAATGAAACTACCACAAGTTGCCGTAAAAAGGCCTGTATTCACAGCCATGTTGTTTGTGGCAATCCTGCTCTTTGGCGTGGTATCGCTTACCAGGCTACCGCTCGACATTATGCCCGAAATGGAGTTACCCACTCTTACGGTAATTACCGTATATCCGGGCGCCAGCGCCGATGAGGTGGAAGAGCAGGTATCCAAAAAGTTGGAAAAAATCCTATCGGGAACGGAACACCTAAAGGAGATAACATCGCAAAGCAAGGAGAACGTATCGTTTGTTCAGCTTCAGTTTGAGTGGGGAACCGATATTACTTCGGCAGCCAATAATGCCCGCGACCTTATTGAGCTGGTAAAGAATAAGCTACCCCGTGATGCTCATAACCCAATTATTTTCAAGGTAAACAGCTCACTGATGCCTGTTCTGGTGTATGGCGTTACCGCCAATGAGAGCTATAACGGGCTTT
The DNA here is from genome assembly GCF_041102575.1 of Tenuifilum sp. 4138str. NCBI lineage: Bacteria > Pseudomonadati > Bacteroidota > Bacteroidia > Bacteroidales > Tenuifilaceae > Tenuifilum > Tenuifilum osseticum. Next base: position 80,039 of record NZ_JBGCUE010000016.1, read on the forward strand.
ACAAGATTGTTGACGATGAGGTGGCCAGCAAGCTACGCAAGGTGCCGGGAGTGGGCTCAGTAATTGTAATAGGCGCACCCGAACGGGAGATTAAGGTTGATATCGACCCCGTTAAGCTACACGCCTACAACCTGTCGCTCAACCAGGTGGCAACCGTGCTAAAGGCACAGAATATTTCTATCCCCGGTGGAAATATCAAGGTGGGCAACGATGACTACTCGGTTCGCATTCCCGGCGATATTGCCAGCGTTGATGAGCTTCGTGACTTGGCGCTCATCAGCTTCAACGGTAAGGTTATTCGCCTTAGCGATGTGGCCGAGGTGCGCGATGAGTATAAGGAGAAGGACGATGTGGGAAGAACCACAAACGGGAAAGGGGTCACCCTGATGGTGCAAAAGCAATCGGGCGAGAACACCCTTGAGGTGGTTAAGAAAATTCGCAAAAAGGTTGCTGAAATTAAACCCGCCCTGCCATCGGATGTTAGCATTACCGAGGTAATGAAGAGCGATGAGCTTATCACTGAATCCATCAACAACCTTTCCGAATCGCTCTGGTATGCTCTGTTCTTTGTGGTGCTTGTGGTTATGGCATTTCTGCGTAACTGGAAGCAAAGCTTTATCATTTTCATAACAATACCCTTCTCGCTGATTGTAGCATTCATTGTGATGTTTGCTTCAGGGTGGACAATCAACATCTTCAGCTTGATGTCGTTGGTGGTGGCATCGGGTATGGTAGTGGATAATGCCATTGTGGTGCTTGAGAATATCACCCAGCATATTGAGAAAGGGGCTAAGCCCAAGCAGGCAGCAATTTTCGGTAGTAGTGAGATGGGTATGGCAATTTCAGCATCAACCCTTACCACCATTGTGGTATTCCTGCCCATGATATTCATGGGTGGCATTGTGGGTATCATGTTCAAGCAGCTGGCCATACTAACTTCAGTAACCTTAATAGCTTCGTTATTCACAGCGCTTACCCTAACCCCAATGGCATCGTCGCAAATGCTTGAGGGCATGAAAAAAGGTGATAAACGCCGCCACGGAAAGCTATTCGAGTGGAGTGAACGTATGTTTCAGAAACTTGAAAATGGCTATAAGAAAGCATTGGCATGGGTTATTCACCACAAAACATTTACTGTTATAGTAACGGTTGCCCTGCTGGCATTCAGCCTTTGGGTTGGTAAGGGCTTGGGAACCGATTACATCCCTGAGTTCGATGCTGGCGATGTGGTTGCAGTAATTGAAACCGAGGTGGGAACATCAACCACCAAAACCGATAGCGTGGCTCAATTGGTTATGCAAATCTTCCAGGATGAGATTCCTGAGATGGTTCCCGGCTCATTGGCATCGGTTTCCGGACAAACCGAGGAGGGGCTCTTGTCGTCGGTAGGGTTTAGTGAGGGTAAAAATATTGCTACTGTGATGTGTCACCTTTCAAAACCCAACGAGCGAAAGCATTCAGCAAAACAGATTGCCGACAGAATTCGCCCACGCATTGCAGCCATACCCGAAGTGGAGAACTTTCGCTTGCTTGGGGGTAGTATCCTCTCAGCTGCTGTTACAGGAAATAAAAAACCTATTGAGATTGAGGTTTCAGGCAACAGCTTTGGTACTATAAACAGCACGGCCGAGGCCATTACTGCCCGCATGCGCCAATCCAAATACTTTAGCGATGTTATCAACAACGTTGATAAGGGTAAGCTTGAGGTACAAATCAGGGTTGATAAGCGCAAGGCTTCGGCCATGGGTCTGAACTCAGCCATGATTGGCCTACAGGTTCGCCAGAGTATATATGGTACTGAAGCTGGCGAGTTCAAGGAGGGGGGCGATGAGTACGATATAACCCTGCGCTACTCACCCGAGTACCGTAACGATATCAGCCAAATCCGCAACATACAGCTTAAAAACCTGCTGAACCAAACCATACCGCTATTGGCTGTGGCCGAGGTGGAAATGGGAACCAGCCCCCTGCAGATTAACCGTAAAGGGCAACAACGTGTGGTTAAGGTTATGGCTGAACTAAACGATGTGTCGCTGGGCGAAGCCCAAAAGGAGGCCAAGCGTATTATTGCCAATCTTGACATTCCCAGCGATGTTACCGTTGAGGTTGCCGGTCAAACCACTGAGCAAGGAGAGTCGTTTAGCGACCTATACCTAATCCTTGTACTTGGTATCTTACTGGTTTACATGGTTATGGCCGCTCAGTTTGAGAGTTTCCGCGACCCATTCATCATCATGTTTGCTGTGCCGGTAACCTTTATTGGAGTGGTTTGGGCATTCAAGATAACCGGCTTAACCCTAAGTATCACAACTTTTGTGGGTTTGATTATGCTTATGGGTATAGTGGTAAACAACGGTATAGTGCTTGTTGACTACACCAACCTGCTCCGTAAGCGCGGTTACAAGCTTTACGATGCCATTGCCGAAGCAGGCCGAAGCCGTTTACGTCCGGTGCTTATGACTACGCTTACAACGCTCTTGGGCATGGTACCCATGGCTACCAGCAGCGGTATGGGACGCGAGGCATACTCACCCCTGGGCATCACCATGATTGGTGGACTACTGGTTTCAACCCTTATCACCCTGCTGCTGGTTCCAACTATTTACGCTATTTTCCATGGTAAAGAGCGAAAAAAAGAAGCCGAGGGTAATAAATCCATTCTGTTTAACTAAAAAAGAAGCATAGCCATGAAGATGATATATTGCACCTGCAACGTTGCTGTTCTTGAGCCGCTGCTCAAGATGCTTGACGAGAACAACGTTCGCGACTTTCAGGTTGTGGAGCAGGTTACAGCCAAGAATAAGAAAGGCGACCACCGTTTCAACAACCCGGTATGGCCCGGTTACAACTCAACCGTATTCATCCAAATCACTGAGGACGAAAAAGCCAAAATGGTAATGGAAAAAATACGTGAGTTTAACCGCAATGCCTTTAACGATAACGAGCTGGTTACTGCCTGTATGTGGACTATTGAAGATTACTTTTTCGATTAACCCTCATGCAAATAATGAAAAAGGGGCTTTAATGCCCCTTTTTTTAATTTTAAGAGTCAATACAAACAAGTTATTGAATTTTTTTGTTACTATTGACTAATCTCCTCTAAAATTTATCCGCACCCCATTTTTATTAGCCTGGATGAATTTGTTAATCCAAGGCACTTCGGTTTAGTTGTTCACTTTTCGCTTTTATCTTTTCACTATTTCTCTAACTTCCTCTAACTCAATCATGTTCTGTCTATTCCGAATCATTCTGAATCATTCCGACTTTTATTTCCACGTTTAACTTTTAACGTTTAACGGTTCACGGTTCAACTTCCTCTAACTCCATCATTTCCCTTGTCATTCGGACTCCTACCAATCAACCCCACCAACGGTTACTGAAAGGATTGTTGTGTGGTCGTACTCCTGACCGGGCAGCAGCAGTGTTAAGGGGAACCTCCCCTCGTTGGGCGAGTTGGGGAAGTGTTGGGGTTCCATGCATACCGCCCAGTTACCTTTTTCGGGTAGTTTTATCATGGGGTTGGCAACATTTGGTCTATTCATGGGGGTGTAAAGTTGAATGCCGGGTTGTGTGGTGTAAATGGTTAACCCAATATGGGTTTTGGGGTTGTACAGCGCCACCGACGGATTATCAATTGTGGGGTTGTTCAGCACATAGCAATGGTCGTAGCAAGTCCCCACCAGGTCGATATCGGCCCCAACGGCCTTAAACCTTCTGAAATCGAAGGGTGAGCCATTAACCTCGCGGATTTCGCCGGTAGGGATAAGCTCGTTGTTAACCGGCAGGTAATGGTCTGCATCTATGCGCAGCATGTGGTCAAGCACATCGGTTTCAAAACCGCTCAGGTTAAAATATCCGTGAGTGGTAAGGTTTAGGTGGGTAGGCCTATCGGTAACAGCGCGGTAGCTAATGCTCACCTGATTATCATCGGTAATCTGGTATATCACCCAAACCTCAACGTTTCCAGGAAATCCCTGGTCGCCATGTGGGCTTTTTAGGTAAAACTCCAGCATGCAAACCCCGTTATGCTCCTCAAACATTACGGTTTCCCAAACCCTATGGCTAAAGCCTATCTTGCCGCCGTGTAGAATGTTCTTACCCTCGTTAGCGCTTAGCTCAAACTCCTCGGCACCAATGGTAAATTTAGCGTTAGCAATACGGTTGGCATACCGGCCAACTATTACACCGGGGTAGTAATCGGCCTTAAGGTAATCCGATGGGCGTAAAAGCCCGTAAGCCAGGTTGAGCGTTTCGTTCTCGTCGTTCAGCAGGCGCATGGCCACCATGGCTGCGCCCAGGTTCGATACCGATACCTCCAATCCCTCCTCGGTGGTTATGGAGTAAATCATTACCTCCTCACCATCTATACTACCCCAGTGGCTGGCAAAAAAGTTCATAGGCTACAAATCGTTTTCGTCAACAATAAAAATATCCTCGTTTGGCTTTTTCATAAGGTACTGCTCCCGGGCAAACTTTTCGAGGTTCTCGGCATTGGTGCGTAACTCCTTAATCTTCTTCTTATCCTCTTCAATTTTCTGGAGGTAGTACACTTTCTCTTCCTCAAGACCCTTGATTCTGCGCTTAGCGGCAAACATTTCTATCCAGTTGCTGCTATCAAAAATCAGCATCCAAATAGCAAAAATTAGGGTAGTGAGGAAAAACTTATTCCTAAGTTTGGGTAGAAACCATTTCCAGAAAGTAATCTCATTCGCTGGCATATTAACCTCCGCTTATCAGGTGGATAACCTGCACATCATCGCCATCCTTGATGGTTGCCATGCTATATTCGTCCTTTTTAATCAGTTTACCATTCACCTTCACCACCAGCATCCTAAACGTAAAACGTTTAATCGCCAGAAGCTCGTTAACGGTGATAGTAGCCTTATTGGTATCAATATGTTCCGGCAGATTATTAAGTGTAATATCCATAGCAAAAAGTATTTGGGCGTGCCCCCTAAAGGGGTCGGGCTACTGCGGGCTTCGCTTCGCTCCGGCAATCCCCGCCTTCTGGCGGGGATGTGCTGCTGCGCACCCTCCGTATCCCTCACGCAAATATAACCATAACGCACAGCAAAATCATAACATCACCCAAAAGATTTTTGTGATTACAAGTCTGAAAAAACATCGTTTTGTACTCTCCTGTCATGCTGAGCTAGCCGAAGCATCTTTTTCCCTTTTACCCTTATATGAGATCCTTCGACTACGCTCGGGATGACAAAAACCCTATCTTCCCTTCTGTTCCCTTGTCATGCTGAGCATTGCCGAAGCATCTCAATATTCCTTCATCTCCTTATGATTGGTTTCCCGGCAATCGCTCTTTGTAATGCTTTTCTTTAGCGATGCAATGCTTCCCCCTTGCTCTTTGGATTATACATTACGTGCATCGCTTTACGTGTGGGTGTTGTCATGGGGTTACAAATATTACGCCCCTACAGGGCTTGAGACGTTGTTCGTGGAATTGACCTCACCCCAGCCCCTCTCCTGACAGGAGAGGGGAGCGCCGTTAAAGTCTCCCCTCTCAGGGGAGATTTTGAGGGGTCATCTAGGTTGAATATCGGCAACGGCTTCACCCCAGCACTTTACCCAGAGAAAGAATGGAGCGGAAGATGAAGGCAGAGGCATAAAAGCCTGACCCGGCAATGGGTCGGGCTTTTCAGCCTTGATTTTCTTTGGTTCTTTCTTGTATCAAGACAAGAAAGAACGTGTAAAGGGTCTTTGCAATGTTTTTCCGTTGCGATGCAATGCTTCCCCCTTGCTCTTTGGATTATACATTACGTGCATAGCTAAATAATTTGAATACCTCAATACCCAGGGCTAACTCTAATTGCCCCTTCAGGGCGAATAATGCACGCGTCTGGAGACGCGCGTTATCGATAGGGTTAGTTACGTTGCTCGTTGTTCGATAAACTATTGTCATGTTGAGCGTTAGCGAAACATCTCATTAGGTCGGTCCGAGATCCTTCGCTGCGCTCAGGATGACAAATAAAAGTTGATGTTTGTTCGTGATTGCAATTCTGTGCAACACCGTGTTACACTGTGAAACCCTGTGATACCATTTTAGTTGATAGTTGATGGTTGATGGTTGACAGTTGATAGGAAATTCAATAGAACACAGATAGCACAGATTGGGGTGATTTTCGCAGATTTTCACCAAAAACTAAACACTAAACCCGAAACACCTCTCTGTACTCTGAACACTGTACATTGAACACTGCACACTGAATACTAAACAAAAACCCCGGCTCATCACCAGGGTTCTGTTTGGCTAGAATGCAAAGTTATTGGGTACATGGTACTGTGGCCCGGTTTCGGGGATTTTGTAGACATTTATATCTACAGTATTGGAACCCGTATTGCTACAACCATTTGCTGAGGTAACCGTTGGAATAGAATAGGTAATTACTTTATCGGGGTTTGGGCCACTCCAAACTAAGTTAGGGGTGGTATATATAATCGTCAAATCAAATTGTGCAAAAAATATAAATCAAATTGTGCAAAAATAATTTTAATTGCATTTAAATAG
>NZ_JBGCUE010000017.1 GCF_041102575.1 Tenuifilum sp. 4138str
TATAATCGTCAAATCAAATTGTGCAAAAAATATAAATCAAATTGTGCAAAAATAATTTTAATTGCATTTAAATAGCATATAAATGCTATTTATTCATTATACGTTCATATATATTGATGTTACTCATATTAATAAGCCCAGCATCATCTAAGGCTTTTGCTGCTTCTTTAAGTATAAGTTTATCTTCATTCTCAAAATTTATTAAATCAAATAAATTGGTGTCAACAATAGAAGGAATTGCCTTTTCTTTTGCAAGAGATACAAGTGCTTTACGAATAACATCTAACCTCTCATTTGTTACCAAAAACTCTTTGGAACAATCCTTTTTCCAGAAAATCCCATTCGCATTTGAAGCGAGCCCATATTCTTGAATCTCATTTTCCTTAATCTCGACATCATTAAGCATACTTCTTGCAATTATCATCTCTACGTAGTTTGATTGATATTGCATAAGCAATTCAGATATCGCCAATCTATCCTTAAAGCCTAGGCTTATAGACTTGTTAACAGTCTTCATATCCTTCATATTTTGTCATTTTTTTTAATTCATTATATCCGATTTTTTTAAGTTGTGCTTCTAATGTTAGCCCATTTTCACATGTTATCGCTAATATATCATCAGCGATTAATTCTGTATATAACACAGGTCTAGAAAATTCATCTCCTCCAGACTGTCTATGATCATAATCCTTCCACTTCTCGATGGTTATTAATCGAGAATAAGGATCTACCGAAATAATGCGATAGTAATTGTTAGTAGTAGTGTCTTTTAGTGCCATAACATTACAATATATAATACATATTTCCGACGTTTCCACTTGTCACATCAACATACACGGCTTTATAAGCAGAAGGATGATATGTTCGTGCTACTACTGGGTCCAAATTAACTTTAGGTGCTTTGAGCAATATCATGCTATTATTCACTTCAAGCCTATAATAACTTCCACCTATCCAAAACCCACTATCATTAATCCTAAACACATATGAACCATTTGCGCTATACATCTGTAACGCTCCTTTAGATTGAATGAAATAAGTTTCAGAGTTGCTTACATGAAAGTATTTGTTACTACTCCAGTATGTTGTTAAACCGTTATTGCCAATAATAGTAGCATATTTTGTTTGGCTGTATGAAAACTGATCATAACTGGCATCACCTATTATAGTGACATATTCTTGGAAGTATGAAGTGATTTCATACTCTAATAGCACTTTATACGTACCAGCATTAACAGAAATATTATCAGAAATATAATATTTTATAGAACCATAACCAACAGGGTCGGGGGCATAGCTAAATGAGCCTATCTGTTGTAATTTTGTACCACTTGTGTTTGTTAGCCAGTAAGTCCCATTTATATAACAACGGTCTGCAAGTGAAATTTTTTGTCTAATCTTAATCGAACTATTAGGGACTGAGAATGTCTCGGTTGAAAGGATTGAACCTGATGCGACAGCTACGTCTTGACCTATCGCTTCGTAACTGAAATTCGACTTCTCTATCCCTAATGAATAGTCAGCTGCGCTTGGGGACAACAATGAACTCAATGGTGGTAATGTATCATTTTGAAGTACCAATTTTTCTTCGCCATCGTAAGCCATTACAATACTTCGACCTGTTGGATTGATGTAAAATTCGTAATACCCATCTACTCTGCTAAATTTATCTGACAATATATCCCAACCAGCTATAAACCCAGACGTTGCATACATGCTCCCGTTCTGCAATACTCTAAAAGGCGCACTATTACGATCAAGGAATGTTCCTCCTGCCCAAAACCTAACACTAGTATCATCAGTCCCTACACCCGTCATACCAGCTTTGACCGTGTAATCGCCATCATTCCCCTGCCCGACCTGTATTGTTCCTGATGATACAAGACCGCCATCCATTATGGTTTTCAACGAACCGTAATCAAGACCCTGTGTTGGGTTAAGGTATAGCCATGCTATCTCCTCATCGGTAAGTGCCTTGTTGTAGAAACGCAACTCATCTATATACCCATTGAAGCGGAAACCGGTTTCATTGTTACCATCCGTACCAATCATAAATTTTGTTCCGCTTCCAAACTTTATGTCACCAAGTACTACGTCGATAATATTACCATTGATATACAGTTTTGAGTACCCACTTGCTCCAGTCTTCTGAACGAATGTTAGGTGATACCACCTATTCGTTTCTATTTGATACGCGCTTGAAGTTAGGTTTGCTGAATCTGATGTTCTTGTTACAATTGCTCTCGCATAATTAGTTGGCGTAGAATATATGATAATAACCCTTGGAGTATAAGGCATTGAAAATAGCCCACATATAGTTTGACCGGAAGCAAACCCAGTAAACTTAAACCATAAGCTAATTGTTAGCTCAGGTATTCTGAAATAGTTAGAATCATCTATATACAGGTAACCATTGTTGGTGTCATTAATATCAAAGAATAAGCATTTACCCTTTATATCTGATGCCACCTGACTTATTACCCTTGTTCCATATTTGGTTAGTCCTTTTCCATTTCCGGAATCATCAAACAGCATATTCTTGTCAAAGGTGTAGAACGCCTTTAAGTTAGCGTCTGATGGCTTAACCGGTATGGTTGAAACTTTTGCAGCGGAAAGTAGTGAGTACACCGATGGCTCCTGCCCATTCATCTCATATATACCAACTCCATATATTTGTATTTTTGAGTTAATGGTATTACTAGCTGTTCGAATTACTCTAACCGATATTGAGTTTACATTCGCATCATACCATTTAAATTCTACATAATCCGACTTGAATGATAATCTTTTTTTGGTTAATGGGTCATATATTCCTGATAAACCAATACCCGAACCAGCGTAATCCTTACTATGTACAATACCGGTAAGTAGTAACCACCTATTTTGTGGCAGCTTATAGTTATAAGCAGCAGCTATAAAGTATGGATTGCTATCCATAGAACCGGTATTAAGGTTAATTACCTTATTCGATGTTGGTGTTAATCCATAATAAACTGTAACATTGCCTGCGTCAAGAATTTTTACCCATGCATAAAATATATATGATTTGTTTGGGTCAACCCTTACAGACCTTGTAGTACTAAAACCGCCTCCTCCTCCGGCATCCGCAGCAGCTGTATTGCACTCCCATACCTTATCCATTGTGCCAAATGGAGTCTCTGCCAATACAATGGCATTCTCAGCAGCATCTCCATATATTCCGGTAGCGAAATTAGTATAGGCTGCCGACGTAATCGGATAGTTGCATAGCTGTAGCTGTTGCCAATCAAGAAAGTTACCGCCATTCTTAGCGACCCTTCTGGCTTGTTCCGCAATCGAGTTAAGTAGGTTTTGCCGTTCAAGGTAGTAAGTATTGAATTTTGACCTGAACGTAGGCCCATCAATGGTACTATCCGTGTTTAGGTCTGATAGCAATGGTGTTATGTACGTATTAAGCGCGTCATAAGCATTGGTGTATGCAGTTGTACTAACATCGTAGTAGGGATACGCTTGGTCAAGTATCTTCTGCTTCTCATTGACAATATCATCCCACTCACGCTTAACGGTTTGCTTTTCGATTGGGCTTAAAATATTATCACTTGCAATATTTGTTAACTGGGTAAGTGCATTGTTCGCATTTGTAAGAGCAGTATTAGCAGTAGACTGAGCGTTATTAGCAGTAGTCTGTGCATTATTTGCGGTTGTCTGTGCACTAGATATATTGTTTTCAACTGTCACGTCGTCGTTTCCAGAGCGGAATACAATTTTTCCCCTGATTTCCCCACTATCGAGGTCGAAATACGTCTGTCCATCCTGAGAGGTAATCCTACCAGTTTTTATCTCTTTACCGTTAATTGTTGTTGATCCGTAAGTGAGACTTATCTTACGGTACCCATCCTGCACGCTATGGAGTACCCCCACAAGGAAGTGGTAGTAACCTGCTTCGGCGTCTACCTTTAGCTGGTCAGCGCTATATTTAACCGTTGCATTACTGCCGATTAATTCGCATTTAATGTATATATACCTAGCATTATTGTCGGGGATGAGGTAATCATATGCCTCTACTACCCATGTACGAATACTCTCCTCAATGGCATAATGGGATAGCGTACCCATAGTACTAATAATTCGGTTGGCTACGCCATTGTAACCAGGCTGGAATACAACTCCATTAAGAACGAATTGACCCGCCTTACTGCCAACCGATAGCATCTGCGTGGTTATGGAAAGAGGCTTGATATTTCCGGTATCGAAGTATCCATCCTGGTCGAATACCATTTGCTGCAGCTCCAAGGCGTTGCGCCATGCGGTGCGGTACTTTGCCGGGTCGTGTAGCTGGTTAATCTTTACAACCTTTTCAATTGCGCTGGTGCGATCCAAAAGCTGGGTAGCTAAGCTAACCGTTACTTCATCCCCCAGTTCAAGGCTCATTTTGTAGGGTTCCAACAGGTCTCGTTTCACCGATACCACCCTGATGTCCCTATCTATGTTCAAATCCGTGTCCCTAACGCGTATAATATCTCCGGCATTCAGGTTGATGCACTCCTGCTTGGCAAATATGGGGTCTATCTCGACGCTGTAGCGCACCTTGGCGGATTTTTTTTCCGCCAACAGGGAGGTTGCCTGGGAGAGCAGCTCAGCCTCAGCGGCATCGATATAGGATTGGGGCATGTGTATATCGAGCAGCACGTACTGGTCTCCCACGTTGATCTTAAAAGCATCATCGGCTGATGGGTATTTATAGCCGCGCTCATCGGTGTAATACTTCAGGGTAAACGATTTAGCGGCATGGTTATAGGCAGCGATCTCAAACTCGTACCCGGCAAGGTTGCCCGAGATGAAGCTGACCTTTGCGGGGTTTCCGGGAATAAGGTATTTGGTTTGACCTTGGGCATCCGTTTCGTTCAGGTCAAAATCCATGGTGCTATCCGTAAAGGCATTGGGTGCACCCACCTCAGTGATGACTCCTGTTCTGCGCGGGTAGATGTCCTCAAAAATTTTTGTCCCCTCGATTACGCCGTATGTGGCTATGGCATCGGCATCCTCAATGTACGAATGTGGGTTGTTGGGTAGCTTTAATCGTCGGGAAAAGTCCCTGTAGCCCGACGGGATGTTGCGATTGCCTCCGTAGACGAATAACCGCGTTACGATACCCGTATCGTTGACCATCAAGCGATCGAGCTTGTATAGGCCCTTCCCGGCACCATACTGTAACGAGAGGGATTTGATTGTACCGGCTGTGCCAATTCTCAGTTCAATAACTGATCCAGCCCTAATTAACTCAAACTCGTAGCCGTAATCGCTACATACGCGCTGCAGCACCGCCAGCACGTTTTCATTGTTGATTATATGGTTGCGAGTATCGGTTTGGGGGCAATCGCCAAGTAGGTAGGCGCCGGAACCATACACGCGATTAAGGTTGGATATGGCAAGGCGGGCAATGTCCTCGAGGTTACCCATTAAACTGAAATCGCTTTCCACAGCCATACCCGTATTATCGTACAGCAGGAACTGGGCGTGGCGAAGGCGGTACATCTCGCCCTCGAGCTCCACCTCATAGGTGTACCCGTTCCCCTTTTCGAGCTTTGGCAGGCGATTGATGTAGTACCATGATCCCAGCAGCTCTGCCCTATCGCCCACCATGAAATCGATGGGGGTGTAGCTATGTACGGTAAGGGTGGCCACATCCTGGGACAGCAGCTTCTGGGTGACCTCACCCTTTACAATCGTAACGGTGTAGTGGCTCTGATTGCGACGAATTATAGTAAGTTCCATAGCACTACAAGGTTTTGTGATGCAGTAAGATTACCAATATCATTAACCATACCTACAATGCTTATATAGTAACGCCCGTCAGTGCTATACTCGTGCTCAATTTGCGATCCCGCACGCACTACATCGTAGGATCCATCGCCCCAATATACAGTAAACTGCTGATTGGGCTCATCAAAGGCTAATTGTATGTGGCGAGAGTTTTGAACATTATCGGCCTCAAATATGAACACCCGCTTAAGGGGTTCCGGCTCCAGAAGTTTTAAAGTAAACTGTCCCAGCTGCCTGGATGCATCCCATTTTGATTCCCGCTCAATCGCAATTCCATCGTTGGGGTACACATAGTAGAACAGGGGTTTCTGGCTATCGTAGTCAATCCTGAGCTCGCGGAGGTTGGGTTTAGCGAACAGGGTTGTTACCAACTCGTTGGTCCGGATTAGGAACTCCATCCTTGTTGATGCGCTTAAATGGCAATGTAGTTCGATGCTGCGGACATCGTATATAGGATTAGCCAGATCAACCAGTATTCCATGACGGTTTGGGTAACTGATGGTGAGGGCATTCTTTACTTTTGGTAGACCGAATAATCCCTTCGCTTGGCTAACGGTGATACCCAAGCTGGATAGATCGATGCTGTCGATGTAGTAGCGTATCATAGTCCCTTTCCTCTTGTGTCTGAATCAAGTTTTTTGCTTACCTCATCGAATTTTTGCTGTATTGCATTGTGCATGACTGTTAGCATACGTACCGTGTTAAGCGTGTTCTGGGCGGTTTGCGCCTGGTGAATAAGGGCCTGTCTTGCAACGCTGAGGTGCTCTGCAGAGTTAATGCGTAGGGCGTTGAACTGACCGGCAAGAATGGATGCCGTTTCCTCGCTCATCCCCTTGATGGCCCCGCTTAACGAGTTGGCATCGTCGGCCAGTTCGCCAAAGTTGATGCCTGTTATACTTTTAAGCTCTTCAAATGCCTTTGCGGCGCTGCCGGCAATGGTCAAGTAGGCCTCGCGCAACCTTGCTACCTCATCTGCGGTTAGCCCACCCTCCGATAGCTTTGCAAACTCCTTATACCACGCATCGAGAGGTCCTTTAAGGTACTGTATCTTTAGTGCATTGATCACTGCCTGTTTCATGATGTCCTCAAAGGTTTTGGCAAACTCCTCCGCGCTGTACACGCCATCGTCGAATGCCGCAGCGAGTGCATCTACAACACCCTCATAGGTATTACCGGTGAGTATCTCAGCCTGCTTAGCAGCAAGCGCCTCAGCTTGTCGGAGCAGCTCCTCGTACTGAGCCAGCTGCTCCTCCAGGGCCTTGGTATCGCCCCCAATGATACCATCGCCAATCAGCTTCCTAATTCTGGCTATCTCGTCGTAAACCTTTTTGATACTACCGTAGTCAGGTGCCTGCAGCGCTTCCCCCATCAGCTGGTAGAACGAGCTGAAATTGTACTCGCGGTATTTTTTTACCCGTTCTAGCGCATATATATGACCATTTTTAAACCAGCTCGACTCCCAGGTGTAGTAGCTGTTATTTTTGTCGTAGAGCTTCAGCTTCTCGGTGGCTTTTATGTACTCCGTTAAAGTATTTTTGAGCTGCTCTTCTGATTGTGCAAGACCAGCATATATATTGACACCACGTATTTTATCGAGAAGCTCGAGCTGCTTGGTAAGCAGGTCGTTAGCTTCGCGCAGCATCCGGTTGCTGGCTTCCTGCCTTTTTTGGGCTGCCTCCTGCTCCTTTCGGGCGCGCCGATCCTCAATATACTTATTAAGCTGTAATAGCGATGTGGCGAGCTGTATGCCGCCCTGTACGTAGTTACCGGCGGCAAGGCTGGCAAAGGCACTGGCAAGGTTAGAGGCCAGATCGACCGCAACGGCCAGCTCTTCGCTTAGGTACCCGGCAATCTCCCTGGCTTCTCCCAACCGGGCTGCCACATTACCAAACATATTCTCCAGTGCCTGAGCCCTGCGGTACTCGGCATCCCGCATCTCGGTTTCGAGCTTAACGCGCTCGGCCTCGTCCTTTGCCTGCTTGATACGATTCTTAAGTTGGGCAATCCTCTGATTGAGATGGTTAATAGCTATTAATGGTGCCCGAGCAATAAGTGCTTCCTCGGCATCGCTGAGCGCCCTAAGTGCATCAGCCTGTACCTGATCCGATAGGTTGCTATCCTGTATCGTCTCCCTAATTCGGTTGATACGGTCCCTGAGCATTTGGATTGTCATGCTTGTTATGCTATCGTACAGGTAACGGTAGCGCTCAACGTACCTGCCGTAGTGCCGGTCGAGCTCTTCGAGTTCTTGTTGGTGCATCCTGCGCAGCTCATCGAGGTTATCCTCTGTGGTCCTGTTATCGCCTTTCAGTATGGCCAATTTTTGCTGGTACTGGAACTCCAGTGCCATGCGCTTCTGCTGGTACGATTGGGTTTCGCTAAGCAACTCGTCGAGGTACTCGCGGCGCTTGTCGGGCTGCTCCTTTTCCTGGTCAATTTTATACTTTTCCAACTCTTTCCGCTTAGCCAATATTAGCTGGCGTAAGCGGTTCAGCTCCTTATGGTCGTTTATATCGGTTGCCTCCTTGTAGCGGCGCTCCAGCTCCGCAATCTCATCCTCGAGGTTTTTAATGGTACGCATGGCCACTTCAGCCTCAGCAGCTGATGAGGAGGTTAGCTTGAGCAGAGATACCTGGGAGCTTACAATCTCCTCATTAATGGCATCAATGGCCTTACGCGTTGCGCTCAGGGATTCCTCGGCACGCTTTTTCCGGTTCTCGAGCTGCTCTAGATCGGTGTACATGGCAGCCCTACCGGCCAATCCGGACTCACCGCCCGTTACAAGGCCCTCGCTGAGCGCCCTGTTCTGGCCCTCGTAGAGCTTTCGCCTCTTGTTAAGTTCCTGCTCCGCTGCGGCGAGCTCCCTTAACTGGTTGCGCTCGGTTTCGTAGAGAGCGGTGAGCTCCTTTTCAGCAGCCTGCATTTTTATCTTTATCTCGAGCTGCTTTATGTAGCTGGTAATGGCAGCCGTATTCTCGTTTATGAGTTTACCCTCTCTGCTCAGCTCGGCATTGTAGCCGGGCATTATTTCTTTAAGCTTTTTAATGGCATCGGTACGGTCTCGAATTGATAGCTTTTCGTTAGCTGCGGTTGATCGCAGCATTTCAATTTTGGCACGCTGCTCGGCAATGCCTTTTGTTACTTCATCGTTTATACGGGAGAGGGCCTCTTGCTCAATTTTTGCCTCATTGGCTCGGGTACTCATCAGCGCAAGCCCCGAAACAATGGCAGCAATACCAGCGGCAGCCCATGCATAGGGATTTTTGAGTATGGTGGCGTTAAGTATGCGCTGAGCCTTCTCAACTGTAACCAACCAGGTGTAGTGCAGCGATTCGGCTATGGTTAATCCATTTTTGGCTATCGCAGTGGCTGCCAACGCAGCGCGGTAAGTGCCATAGCTGATGGCTAATACCTTTAGCGCATCGATAACCCTTTGGTAGTTCTCTATCAGGTGGGTAATTGCGCTAATACCACCGGCCAACAGGCCCTCGTTGCTCTGGCCTATATCGTTAAGCATCCTATCCCAGGCATCGCCCAGGTTGCTAACCATACCGGTGAGCGACTTACTCTGCTTCTCCATGAGATTATAGAACATGCCGCCTTCATTGGTGAGCCGCTCAATTACTTGTCGTACGTCGTTAAACCCTACCTTACCGGATGATACCATCTCGGATATCCTGTTCTCGGCAACGCCAAACTGCTTGGCAAGCTCGGCTATCAATGGAATTCCCGCTTCGGTAAACTGCTTCAGGTCGTCTCCCATAAGGCGCCCCTTTGCCTTAACTTGACCGTACGCCATGATCAGCCTGCCAATGGGTACACCAACACCCGATGCAACATCGCCCAGGCGCTTCATGGTATCGATAACGGTATCCTGGCTCTCCTGGTAGGCGAGTAGCTGCTTAACCCCCTGGCTCACCTCCTGGAGCGAGAAGGGGGTTCTGGCTGCAACGGCAATTATTTGCTCCTGCAGCTTGGTGGCCTTTTCCTTGCTGCCGAGCATGGTCTCCAGTGCGATGCCCAACTGCTGGAACTCTCCACGCACCCTAACTATATCGCTCGTGAGGCTCTTAAGTGCGGTAATTGAAAAGTAGGTCCCAATTGCACCTGCCAGGGAGCGTAGCGCACGGTTGGTTTCATCAACAGATGATTGCGCTTGGGTAGCAATACCTTTAATCTCAGCTTTTATGCGCTGCGTTTCGTGGCTGATGTTTACCCCCTTAAGCACGAATTCAATATCAACGGGGCCCAATTTATCGCTCATAGCTTTAGAAATTTTCTGGCGTCGTCAAGGGTAACCAGATCCTTATTCTTCCTCTTTGTGATGTATCTAGGGGCATCGGCCATCATCAGCTGTAGGGTTGCCCAGCTGATACCCCAAAGTATATGATCAAAGCTCCAACCCGTTTGGGTGGCAATGCTCCATATCACCCCGAACGGGCTATGCAGGCCATCTACATGTCCTGTTAACTCCCGCTCTCTTTCTGGCTCAGAATCGTAGCCCTCATCACGTTCGTCTGGCTCACGAATCTGATAGTACTCAAAAAATCCTGTACGCCCGACAGCACAACTACTAAGGAGAACACCTCTGCCAGCCTGTCGGGGCTAATGCCCCAGGCTATTCGACGGGCTAGACTAACCGCATGGCGCTCAATGGCATGTCTGTTGTTAAGTAACGCTACGGCAATAAATTCCGCAACCCTATCGCCATGTTCGGCAACCACCCTGTATGCCTCCTGAATATTACCTTCGTCCAGCTTGTCGAAATCAACATCTATTCCTGATGCTATTCGGCTCATGGCAATAAGCGTACCCAGTTTTGGGCGGCGTAGTATGTAGCTTTTATGCCTTACGCCGACGATACGGTACCAAAAAGGGGCGGGGAGTTTAACCCTCACGCCCCTATCCAGCAAAACGTCGGCAGCGCGCTGCTGTACGTCAAGCTCGTTCATACACTACCCCTCCGATATCATTATGGGCGCAACGCCCGCCTTGGTGGGAGTAAGAATCTTTGCAGTGATGTCAATTAGCGCTACGCCATTCTTAACAATCTTGGCGTTCAGCTTGGCCATGATTTTGGCCCTGGGGATCTGGAACTTGATGCCCGTCTTGCTCACCAGCTCAATGGACTTCTCAATCGCCGGCGATGCGGTGGGGGCGTTCCATACATAGGGGTCCATTTCCGTGCCGGTTCCGGTTACGGTACCTCCGAGCACCTTAACGAGCGTCTGCGGATGGTAGTCCATAATGGACCACTTTAGGGTGCGGGCTCCAATTGTTTCAATGCTCTCAACGGGGTCGTCGGATTCCTCGCACTCAATGTCGGTTACGTTGGGATCCTCCTGGATGAGCTCACAGCTGTCCTTGTAGGTTGCCCCTAGTGTAGCCAATGATGTGCCCATGTCTCCATCCGCGGCAATGTCGCCGATTTTAAGGCTGGCCAGCCCAATACTTCTCTTTTCTGCCATAGCTATAGTTTTTTAAAATGTTTAAACGTGCTTGAAATGCCTTTGAAATTATATCTCAAGAATAGGAAAATGCCCCACCCTATGATAAGTATGGGGATTGTCCACATCACAATCCTACCAATAGCCATTTGTAGCTGCTGTCGAGCGGTTAGCTTTTTTTCTACCTCTACCGGTATGTACTTGATTACCGCATCGCTTTGTGATGTAACGGATTCACTAGCAACGGTCATAGCCGATCCCATTACATGTAATTCATTATCGTGTAGCTGCAGAGCAAGCGATGATACAGTACCCTGTAGTTGCGATATCTCCATAAGATACACGTTGCCAAGGCTATCGCATCTGAGCAACGCATGTATGGCGGACGAGTCAATCCTTGTTACGGTATCGGAGTGCTTCACGGTTACAACCCTTTCATGCTCAACGATTTGAGGTGTAATTCTCCGCGAGCAGCTCATTACCAACAGCAGTGCCAGTATCTTAGCCAATGTTTTCATCCTTAATCTCGTTTTTGATCGAGCTTACCACCTCCATGGCGTTATCATTATTGATCTTATCCAGGGCGCGGAGTATCTTGTTATAGATGAGCCGCAGCTTGCCCACCTCGCTATTCAGCGCCTTGTTGTCGTCGCTCAGCCGCTGCACCTCTTTTTTGAGGTCCTCGGCAATCTCGCGCCATATCTTAATGGCGTCCTCAATCACATCCAGCTCGCTAACCTTGGCCTCTGCCTCCATCTTGCGGGCATCGGCGGTGTTCTTACGGCGGGCAAACAGCCAGGTAATGGCCGCGCTGGCAAAGCTGGATAGCGCCGTAATGACAACCTCGTTCATGGCCGATAGATGTTTTTGGTTGGAATTCCGCAAGCTATAAGCCATTTGGGTACATCAAACGATGGACAGGTTTTATTTCTGTCGAACTGGTAGTGCCCGGCAACCTGAACGTCGGGGCACTGCCTGATTACCTCTTTTATATATGCCAGCATTGCGCCCTTTTGCGCAGTAGTTCGGGTGTCGCCTCCCTTGCCCCCGACGTACACAATATGCCTGCTCATAGCGTTGACACCCTTAACACCATTGGTTATCTCCCACGGATCAACCCATTCGTCATCGTTATTCTCAGCAAGCCGCTCAATGCGTCCGTCAATGTGCACCATATCGGTATAGCCCACCTGCTTCCAGCCGCGCTCAACAGTATGCCAGTAACGTATCATCTGCGAGGTTATAGGCCTGCCAGCCGGTGTATCGGTACAGTGTATTACCAGGTATTGGAGCTTCTGCCTCATCGTTATTGTTATTACCCGGGGCCGTGGCTAGCCCCGGGAAAGTGTTAGTACTAGGTGGTGGCTGCCTGAACAAGAGCAATTACACCCTTGGCATCGTTGCGGCGAATTCTTCCGCCTGCCCTTACCAGTGCGCTGTAGATACTGCCATAGTAGGATGGATCCTTCTCGTTTTCAAAGAACTCGTGATCTCCCATTGCCCTGATTACCGAGTTTCGATGCCAAATTAGGCCGCCGGCATTGTAGCTGTCCTGAATGGTAGACCCTGGATCAACGGGCGCAGGGGTGGCATCGTTGGTGTATATGAGCACCGATGTGCGAGGAGCCAGGAAGGTGAAGCCAAAGAGCTGCCCCACAACACCCCTTGATGCATCGTAAGCCTGCGAGAAATCGCGGTACTGCGATGCGGTTAGCTCATCGGTGAACTGGTCGTACAGGTCGGCGTCAAGGGCGATGACCCTACCATCGGCTGGCACTCCCATACGGTCAAGCAGGAGCTTGGCCCTTTTAACATCGGCAACGGTTAGCTTCTTGCGGTTGCCGGTACCCACATGAGCCGCTACCGCATCTCCGGTTGTCCTGATAATGTTTTCTGCCGTAGCTGGTGCCCAGTAGCGGAACATCCACGTTCCAACAAGCTCGCTTAGCGCCTCGCTCTGCTCGCCAATCACACTGGCACGCTTGTCGTAGCTAAGCTCGTAATCATCCGCATTGGGGATGAGTATAGGATCGGTGGTGAACTCATCCAGCGCAAAGGTGATGTCTGCATCACCACGCTGTGTCACCGATGCAGGCAACGATGAGCGATTCCTTTTCACACTGGGTTTGGACCCGGCGTTAGGGATATGCACCACCTTGCCCTGGAGGACAAACTCATCGGCATTTACTGCAAAACCCAAATGGGGGTTGCTGTCAAATAGGTTGGCTACAATATCGTTGAGCCAAATCTCTTTCTGTATAGCCATTTCTTATACGGTTTTATTGGTTTTTACAACATTTACTAGCTTTTGGGTTGCCTGCCAAACTTTTCCTCGAATTTCTGGGCGTAGAGCTCGGGGTAATCCGCTTTGAGCTCACGGAGCTTGCCCTTTCGGTCGAGCTCATCCCAGGTCATGGAGGCGTACCTATCGGCCCTGCTACTGGCATCCTTTGTAAGTGTATCCCTAACGCTTTGGCGCTTGGGCAGAGCAAGTATAGCCTGCTCTGCAACCTCGTAGCTGGTGTCAAACATCATCTCCCAGGCCTGTCGGGCATCGGCATTGATTCGCCCTGTACGGATAGCCTCATCAATCAGCTTCGCTGAGCGTTCCTTGCGCTGCTGCCTCTCACGCTCGGCGTACTGGTTCACCTGCTGCTCCAGCTCAGCATTCCGTTTAAGAAGCTCCTGCACCCTATCTGCCATGGTGCGCTCATCGGCTTCGTCCGATAGATTGAGTAGTTTTGCGATTTCTTTCATACTATACGTTGGTTTTGGTGATTGCACAAGGTTAACGGGGCAGTTGCCATTGCCTGTATTCAGCTCAATGGGATTGCCGTCGTTATCATAGAATGCCAGCGAGATGGCATTATCGTTGGCTCCAATATCTACTAGGGATGCCTCCCTCAACCTCCACTTGGTTACGGTTTCACGGGTCTGCCCTGGCTTAAGGTTTTCGGGTGCGCTGCTGGTTTCCAATACGGTAATTCCAACTGATGCCATGCGGATTATGCCCTTGTCCACCTTTCGCGCTATTGCTGCAGCAAACTCATCATCGGTGTCAATAGCCGCATCGGCGAGTAGCTTGCCATTCTCAATCCGGATGTTATCCCATGTACCAATAGGGAGCACCTCATCGCGGGTGCCACGCCATGATCTGGAGTGCATCCAGAGCATTATGGGGTTACGTCGGAATTGTTCAATATCGGCGCCATCGAGCTTGAGCCAAAACCCATAAGCGTTGACACTCTCATCTGTAAGAAGAAATGTTTTGTTGGCCATTGGACTGTGGATTTTCGTAACAAATCTAAGCCTGTTTCATGGCAAATTGTGTAGGCAATATCTATGATAGGTAGTACTACGAGCTATTATAGGGCAATATACCTGCTATAATGGATCAAGCACACCTCTATGAGCCCTTGTTAATGGTAGATTTGTAGGAGCAATTAATCAGCGAGCATGAAGGCGGATCAACGTAAGGAATTGGCAAAGCTGCTGTATGTGAACGAGCAGCTAACACAACGCGAAATAGCCCAACGGGTTGGCGTTTCCGAGAAAACGTTCTCGCGCTGGGTTAATGAGGGGCAATGGCGTAAGCTGCGCCAGAGCTTACTGGTTACCAAGGAGGAGCAGCTCAGACGCATTTACGATCAGATAGATGAGCTTAATACTGCGATAGCATCGCGCGAGCCGGGTCAGCGCTATGCCAACACGAGGGATGCAGATACCCTGAGCAAGCTAACGTCGGCAGCCAAGAATCTTGAATCGGAGGCTAGCATCTCCGATATTGTGTCGGTGGCAAAGCGCTTTCTGAACTGGCTAAGACCCCTTGACATTGATAAGGCCAAGGAGCTATCATCGCTAATTGATGCATTTATTAAGGATCAACTTAAACGCTAGTGATGAAGTTCACCGACAGGCAGTCGCTACAGCAGTGGG
The DNA here is from genome assembly GCF_041102575.1 of Tenuifilum sp. 4138str. Lineage (NCBI taxonomy): Bacteria > Pseudomonadati > Bacteroidota > Bacteroidia > Bacteroidales > Tenuifilaceae > Tenuifilum > Tenuifilum osseticum. The sequence continues at coordinate 15,186 of NZ_JBGCUE010000017.1, forward strand.
AGGAGTACCGCCAGAACCTCATCCGGTCAACTGCAGTAGACGCAAACGAGTCAGAGGTCGATCGTGCTAGGCGGATAGCGAAGCTGGAAAAAAATCCAGAAATGTGGTTCGCCTACTACTTCCCAAACTACTACAAAAGCAAACCCGCAAAATTTCACATAGACGCTACCCGGAGGCTGCTAAACAATGATCGCTGGTACGAGGTGCGTGCATGGAGCCGTGAGCTTGCAAAATCAGCAAGGTCAATGTTCGAAGTTATCTACCTTGCCCTTACTGGTAAAATACGCAACGTGCTACTTGTTAGTAATAGCGAGGATAATGCCATCAGGTTGCTCACGCCATTTCGTTTAAACCTGGAAAGCAACCAGCGAATAATCAACGATTACGGCAACCAGCAAGCGGTTGGTCAATGGGAGGAGGGGGAATTTGTAACGCGTAACGGGGTATCGTTCCGCGCACTGGGAGCTGGACAATCGCCGCGCGGTACACGCAACGAGGAGAGCAGGGTAGACTTTATCTTGGTCGATGATATAGATACGGATGTAGAATGTCGAAACAAGCGAATAATTGACCAGAAGTGGCAGTGGGTGGAGCAGGCGCTTATGCCCACCGTATCCATAAGCAACAGTTATAGAATACTGTTCAACGGCAACATTATAGCAAAGGATTGCTGCATCACCAGAGCTATGAAAAAAGCCAACCATGTCGACGTGGTTAACATCCGCGACAAATATGGTAGGTCAACATGGCCGGAAAAGAACTCGGAATCAGATATCGATACTTTTCTAAGCATGGTTAGCTACTCATCCGCTCAAAAAGAATTTTTCAACAATCCCATCGTTGAGGGCTCGGTATTTAAGGAACTGATATGGGATAAGGTGCCTCCGCTGAGTAGGTTCCGCTACCTTGTCGCTTATGGCGATCCTTCGCCCAGCAATAATAAGCTGAGCCAAAGCAGCTATAAGTGCGTTGTTCTTGTGGGTGTGCTTGAGGGCACATTCTATATAATAAAATGCTTTTTGGACCATGTAACCAACTCTCAATTCATAGAATGGTTTTACGACATACATGATTACGTGGGTGGCTATACACATCTTTACTGTTTTATTGAAAGCAACTCGCTTCAATCTCCATTTTTTGAACAGGTGCTTTCTCCTTTATCGGTCGAGATAGGTAAGATACGTAAACACTTCCTTTTCATTTCGCCCGATGAGCGCAAAAAGCCCGATAAGTTTACAAGAATAGAGGGTACGCTGGAACCTTTAAATAGGGCAGGGAGGCTGGTATTCAATATAAATGAGCGCTCCAATCCCCACATGCAGCGGCTGGAGGAGCAGTTCAAAGCTGTTGAACCGCAGCTAGGCGCAAGTTTAGATGGCCCCGATGCGGTTGAGGGTGCGGTTTGGATTGCTAACACCAAACAGCTGTCGTCGGCTACCATTCGTATTGGAAAAAAAATTGTGAACCCAAAACGTTATTAAAATATGTTCATAACAAAGTCAGAGCTTAGTAGCCACATGCATATCGAAACGGTTGATGTAATCACCGGTAGCGATGATGCCATTGTTGATGCGGCCATAGATGCCGCTATCAGCGAGGCTAAGGGATACCTTACCGAATTTGACACGGAACATATATTTGGTGCTACCGGGGGCGACCGGCATCCCCTACTGGTGACATTCGTCAAGGATATTGCCGTTTGGCACCTTGTGGTCCTTAGCAACTACAATGCGGATATTGAGCTGCGCGAGAAGCGCTACAACAGGGCAATCGACTGGCTTAAATCTGTTCAGAAGGGTTTGGTGGTTCCCGACCTTCCTCGCCCCGCAGATGATGTGCCAAAAACAATAATTCATGGAAGTAATCCTAAACGAACCCAACACTTTTAGCTATGGCAACCCGAAAAGAAAGGAAACAGCTGGTGGTGAACTCCATCGTTATTAAGCCAAATAGCCGCGGCGTGCTCGACGTGGGGCAGTGGCGCATGGCGCTAAAGCAAGCCGATAGGGGGAAACGGGCTAAGCTGTACGACCTGTACGATGATATAATGCTCGATCCGGTGCTCGGCAACGCAATTGAAAAGCGCATTATGGCCATTACCAACGCCGATCTGGTTTTTAAGGGGAAAAACGAGCAGAGCGTTCCGGAGCTTGACGACCTTATTGACTCGCCCGCCTTTGAATACCTTCTCAAGGAGGTCATGCTCTCCATTTTCTACGGGAAATCTGTCATAGAGCTCGATTTTAGCAATGGATTCAATGCGTATAGCATACCCCGTCAGCATATAAACACCGTAAATGGTGTTATTACACCAAACCCGGGTGACACGACGGGCATCCCCTACACCAACGATGATTTCCTACTCGACGTGGGGCGTAACGATAACCTGGGGCTGCTCCTGAGGGCAGCACCGCTTGCCATTTACAAGCGTGGGGGCTTTGGCGACTGGAGCCAGTTTGTGGAGCTGTTCGGAATGCCCCGCCGCATAGGCAAGTACAGCAGCCACGACGAGGAGTCACGCAAGCTACTTGAAGAGGCCCTTGAGGCAGCCGGTAGCGCATCGTGGATGGTTATCCCGAAGGAAACTGAAGTGGAGACACACGAGGCATCAGCATCGCATTCAAGCTCATCCATCTACAACGAGTTTCGCCAGGCATGCAACGAGGAGCTGCTTATTACAATATTAGGTCAGACAATGACCACACAAAACGGCAGCTCACGTTCACAGAGCGAAACGCATAAGGAGGTGGAGGAGTCCATCAATAAGGCCGACCGCCGCTTTGTGCAGCGTGTGCTTAACACCCAGCTATTGCCTCGTCTGGCCAAACGTGGCTACCCGGTTGACGGTGGCTACTTCTACTTTGCCGAGGCTGGCGAGAGCCTAAGCCTCAAGGATCAGCTCGATATGGACGTGCGGCTGGTTAACGAGCTGGGGATAGCCCTCGACGATGACTACTTCTATGAGACTTACGGCAGGCCTAAGCCAAAATCGACCAAAAAACCTGTGGCTGGCGTAACGGATCAGGCCGACTCAACGGAGAACTGGTGGACGCGTTTGGTACGTTTTTTCGTGGGAGCCCCCGAAACGGGGGCAATTCACAACCGTCAAATCTGCCGGGATTGTGGTGGCACCCACCATATTAACCTTGCCGATATTGGCGAGTTTGATACCGATGCGCTTCTGCATCGTATAGCCAATGGTGATAGCCCTTATTTCGATGCGGAGCTCTTTCGCTACACCTCGGACGCCCTTATTCGGGCACTCCATGCTGGCTTTGCTACCCAAAACTTTGCCGATTTTGAGTACGGCTTTGAGCCAGACGCACTAAAAACGGCCATGGAAACCAACCTCTACCATTTTAGCGCCGCTAAAACGCTAAAGGAGGTGCAGGTTCTAAACCAGCTATTCAGGGATTCGTCTGGCTTTGATGATTTCCGCAAGCGTGCCGAAAGCGTTACAAACGTGTTTAACCGTACCTGGCTCAGAACCGAGTTCGATACGGCATATCATGTTGCCGAATCAAGCGCAACCTACTACCGTTTACTTGCTAATGTCGAATTATTTCCATTCTGGGAGTACCGTACCATTGGTGATGATAAGGTCAGGGAGGAACATGCCAGGTTACATGGTACAGTGTTCCCTGTCTTTGAGAGAGGGTCATCGGTATGGGATAATATCTACCCGCCAAATGGGTGGAACTGTCGTTGCTACGTAGTTCCCAGAATGAAGCATGAGGTAAGCAGAGAACAGATTGATGCGAGCCGCAAGCGCCTGAATGTATTTTTAAAATCAACAGAATGGCAGCGTAACGTTAAACAGGGGTTTGGCATTAACAGAGCAAAAGAAGGTTTAGTTTTCTCCGCCAATCAATCGTATATAAACAAATATTATGGTAATGAAAGCAAGTATCTAAATAAAATATATTACTTAGATTATGGACTTGAGCCAGCCGCCGGGATTGTTGCCACGCAAGCTAATGTATTAATGCCCTACAACGGTTCTGCTGTTGATTGGGCTAATATGCATCGGGTTAATACCTCAATTACCCTTTACGATTTTAGAAATCGTGCAGTAACTATTGAAGATGATAATTTCAATTTCCATACCACCAGGAAAAAATCGAATAGGACACTATTGCTTAATGCACTTGAGGAAGCGATAAAAACCCCTGATGAGGTCTGGATTAACGATTATAATGCAAGAGCAAACAAATTTGATAATTATATTCTAATAAAGTATTACAAGGATACCGTATTTGTAGCAGTAAGTCAGCTTATCGCCGGGAAATTAATGCTTAAATCATGGTTCACGTTGAATTCACTCGACCTGGAAAATATCTACAGACGGGGCCTGCTAATAAAAAAGTAGCACTTACGTGCTACTCTGGCGTATCGAGCTGGCTCGCGCTGGAGTATTCCTCAGGCACCGCTGCGGGCGCTACGCCTGCGTGGCATTGGCTTATCCGCGGCCAGCACTTAAAGCAAATATAATAAATAAAATGGCAACATTCAACGATTTATATAAATTTTTCGACCGGCTCGACCAGAATTTTTTACAGGTTGTGGTACCCCGCATTATTGCCGAAAAGGCAACGGAGTTCTACAAGCAGCGCTTCACGGTTAAGGCCGATGTAAATAATCGTCCCTGGCCACCGGCAAAGAATCCCCCTACCCGCGGATCGTTGCTGGTGCGCAGCGGCAACCTAATGGCGAGCGTTAGGCCCTCAAGGGTTACGCCACAACGTGTGGTTATATCGGCAGGTAGCCAGCAGGTACCCTATGCAGCTGTGCACAATGAGGGGGCTACCCTTACTGTGCCGGTAACCAGAGACATGCGCAAGTTCGCATGGGCCATGAAGTATAAAACCGGCGACGACCGCTGGAAAGGGCTTGCGCTAACAAAGAAAAGGTACCTGAGAATTAACATCCCCAAGCGGCAATTCATGGGACATTCAATAGTGCTAAGAAAGCTGCTTATCGATTCAATCAGGGCGGCCTATTCGAATTTCATCAAACATTAAATACAGTTTAAATAGCCATGAAAGAGCTTTACAACACCGTTTTGGCACGCCTGACCGACCGGGTTCCGGCGATACGTATGATAGATTTTGATATGGGGCAACTAGAGGCCTTGGCCAGCGACCTTAGGCCCGCCGTGGCGTTCCCATGCTGCCTTATAGACATGGAGCTGTCGTGCGAGGATAACGACCTTAACGGCCAGCTGGTTACCGCGCGGGTAATCCTGACGTTGGCATTTGAGCAGCCCCTGCCCACCGATAGCCTATCGCCGGCCATCAAGCGCAACCAGGCGCTACAACTATTCGATGTGATAGATCAGGTGCACGTTGCCATGCAGGGCTACTCAACGAACATGTTCTCGGCGTTCAGCCGGCGATCGCTCTCTCCCGATAGGCGATTTGCGGGCATACGGGTGTACAGCTGCGTATACGAGACCACCTTTACCGACGATGTGTAGCTACCAGGTATAAAATGGGTAGGCGCGCCTTAGGCGCGTAGCCGTCGGCCGACTCGCAAACAGCTCATCGACGAGTTGCTGGTTGGCGCGTAGCCTGTCCACCACCACTCGCTCGCACAAATCGAACTCCTCCGATAGCACCTTAAGGGTGTCGCTGTAGCTTAGCCCCCGGAGCTGGGCGTGGTAGTAGAACCGGTAGGCCAGCTTCTGGTCGCGCCGCTGCAGCAGGTCGGGGTTGCGCCCCTTCTGCCCGGTTCTGGTGTTCTGCTTGCTGCTAAAGTACTTCTGTAGGCTCATGTGCACAATATATGCGCTGTTTTTAAAAAAAAACTCCCCCGAAGGGGAGTTTTTTCAACACGGGCGGTTAATTATGGTATTTAATTACCTCGTGTATCTCAAGGGTATCGCGCCCGTGAAACGTCTTGATGGACTTATACCGGCTGAACACTTCAACGTGTACGCTGTCGCCAATCGCAATCAGGTCCAGCTGCCAGTCGGAGCTGTACTCGTTGTAAATGCCAAATCCGTTCCGAACGGTTACCGTGTCGCGCCATACGCCCTTGTTATCGCGGTAGCTCACCTTGTAGGTCTCCTGGTTGCCCGTAATGATTACCGAAAAGGTATGATTCCCCTCGTAGCAGGAGGTTAATACCAGGGCCATCAGCAAACTAATTAGTACTATTTTTTTCATTGCGTTTAAAATTTTACTGTTCAAATATAGTTAACTAAAATGGGATTTCATACAGCATCCCGTTATGAATTGCGTATAGGGTGCATCGCCTGCCCCTTTTCAGGCTTGTTTTAATGTAGAAGTTCAGGTCGTGACGTGTGGCTGCGTATATGGGTTTACGACCCGGAGAGGTTAACAGGTAGCCATCGCTGAGCCCCATAACGGAAAATGGGAGCATACGCCCCACGATGTACGTTCCTATTACCCCTAGCAGTACGATCAGGCATACCGCCAAGATGAGATTAATAACTGATATGTACTCCTCCATAGGTTAATGTGTTTAGGATTGCAATACCTTTTCATACATGTTTAGCTCTACCGGCTGCCCCTGTCGGATCATCTCGGCGAGCTTTATAATCTCTGCATCGCGCTGGTTTGTAGAGCGCTTTTTGGTGGCCAGCCAGGCCTCGTAGAGTATGCTGTTGCGAAGCATGATTTTTGATACCCGTTCCAGGTAACCGTTACGCTCGCGCAACGCATCGACTTCGCTTTGTAACGTGCTGCATTCAGCAGCGATACGTTTCGATTCGCTTTGATTCTGCTCCATAACGGCAAGCTTTCGGGTTGATTCAATTAGCTTCTGATGCGTATCGGCAAGGATACGCTCCGTTTCGTCAATCTTACGCGTAAGTTCGTTGTGCCTAACCTGCAGCTCCGTGTAGGACTGCTCGCGGCGGTGCAGCTTATCAATCAGCTCGTTGATACGCTGCTGCGCCTGCCGCTCAGCCTGGCTATCGTGCTGCTCCGCATTGATCTGACCGAGAGAGTACGTAATAAGACCGGTAAATAGAGCTAGGAACACTGTGAGCCAAAACCTTACGGGATTATCGAGCAGCTCATCGGCATAGCGTAAATTAAATCCACATAGCACGAGCGCCACATCGAACAGGGGGAAAACCACCTTGAGCCAGCCCCGCCTGCTGAGCCGCATGATGAGCACCGTTACCATGCTAAAGGCCACCGCACCGATAACCCCGAACAGCATATCGATAACGGCAAGCCCCTGCACCAGGTAGTGCAGGCTCTTGGAATTGATGTACGTAAGCTCCAGCACGAGTAGCGCCAACGCCCATCCCACGCCGTAGCGTTGCAGCAGCTTATCAATCATGGTGTACCTCCTCCAGCTCCTTACCCGATAGCAATCGGTATAGCTGGTTTAAATCATCCAGGCTACATGCGCGGGTGGGCACCTCAATGCCATCGGCAATCAGCTCAATGCGGCTTGTTGTAAGGAACCATAGCCCATTGTCGTTAAGTTGATAGGTATAGGTAACGGTAATGGTGCTAACACTATCAATTTGCATCTCAAAGCACACGTACCTTCGGGTAGCGTCCTCATCGATCTGTGTGCGCCTAAATCCGTAGCCCATGAGCGTTGCATCCTGTATGTAGAACCGTTCCATTGCTATTTAATTATGAGATTGCTAGTTAGTACGCCCATTAGTCCACCCAGCATGGCGCCGGTGGCGTATACTACTCGCTCAACATGGGTGCCCGCGCTTATACGACGGACGTTGAGCGTCCATAGATAGCTTATGCCGAATCCACAGGCCGCTATGCCCAACCAGGCAATACGGCTTATAAAATAGGTGTTAGCGCTCACCAGGAACACCTGTAAAAATGCTGTAACAAACAGCTTTAACAGGTTGCTGCGGGGTGCGGTAAGCATGCGTACGGGCTTGCTATTCTCCATTATAATACTGTCCAATGTCTTGTTCATGATTCATAATTTAGCCGGTAATCCGGTGGGCAAACATTATACAGCACTCATGCTAAGGGCCAGCCACTGCTTGCGCCCATACTCATCAACGTACCGCGCCTTTACGTAGGTGCTGGTGCGCGTGGGGCGGTAGGCGTCACGTATGAGCTCAACGGCCTCAATAAGCTCCGGGTCGCCTAGTTCGCTGGCCTTTTTGCTCAGGTCGAGTATCCGGTTGGCCTTTAGCACCCCGTCCTTGTTTGGCTTTAATAGGTCGCGTATTAACCCAACCAGCACTGCGCTCTCCTCATCCCTGGCCAACCTGGTAAGCCACTGGTTTACCTTTTGGATGCCCACCGATACGGTCTCATCCCAGCTATCGATGACGTTGTGCCCAATGATTATGCTCATACTGCCATCGCTTGTTGTAAATGTATGGCTCTCCTGCTCCAGCATCCTGTCTTCCGTGAGGCCAAACAGCTCCTTTTTCATGGCCAGTATGGCCTCAAAATCCCTAAACACCTTCAGCTTGGCATGCTCCAGCATGCTGCTTATATTCTGCAGCTCCCTAAAGGTTACCCTAACCTGGGCATCCTTTAGCTGCTCATAGGTCTCGCGCTCGCGGCGCTCCTTTTCCTTTTGGGCTTTTTCCTCTGCTTCCAGCTGCGCCTTTAATATCCGGCGCTGCTCATCGGTTAGATTCTTAATGTCAAGTTCCATAGCTTTAGAAATTAGTGTTCTGCAACAATTCGTTCAACTCCTTCTCAAGTTCAATTACCTGTAGCTCAATGCTCTGTGTGTCCTGCCTGACGGCTTCGTAGGTGCTGCGCATGCGGTTTTCTGGGTTCATAAGCCAGCCGTTGCGCCTTTCAATAAGGCGCTTCAGTGCCTGTATTTCCATTTCTACCACTGCCGGATTCCTTTTTTTCCTAAAGTTCATCATGGCATATTACTATATCTGGTTCGTATACTCTTGGGCGGTAGTGTGTACGGGTTCTCTTTACCCGTTGCTCTAGCGATATGCGTTTGATGAGCATCCGGTTGAGCTGGTCCTTCAGCTTTAGGTACTCCTCAAATGAGGTTACGGTTATCTCCATTTTATGCTTATGCAGCGCTATGCGGGTGTTCAGCTCATCGAGCTGGTACTCCAGACTATTCTTCTCCATACAGCTTAACATTAAATTGTTTATAAATGGCATTGCTTTTGGCATCCAGCAGCTTGAGTACACTGCTACGCGCCCTATTGTTAATCTCATCTATCCACGACTTGTCGAGGTAGGCAAGCACATGACGGGCCTCATCCACGGTCGCCGGATTGAGGTGCTTGAGGTGGTTGCGGATGTCGTCAACGCTCCCCAATTGATTAGCTAATGTTTTCATATTAGTTGAGCTTGGTTAGTTCAAATTCAATTTCGCTTACCAGGTATCTCACGCTTTCGGCGGTGCGATTACGCCTTAAGAACTCATAGTAGATCTCACGCAATCGGGATACCGGTATCTGGTTGATGCTATCGTAGCCGGCAGCCCTACAGGCAACCGCCTTAATGGTTGCGGCGCTTTCGGGGTAGTTGATGCGCCTGAGGTATGCTCCAATTACCGCCATAACCCGTTTGCGCCACCGGTCGGCATCCCCCTCCATACGGGCTATCAGGTCCAGCAGCTGGCTATCGGTTAGCTCCGCGCTGCTCTTCACCCCGTAGCTTTCCTGTATGGCCTTACGTTCATCGGGGCCTATGCCCAGCACCCGACACATGGCATGGTACTGGCGAAGTAGTTTGGCGTGTGTGTGTTGTTTTTTTGCTTTCATGGCTATGGTATTGTTGGTGTAACTTTTTCAGCGCCGGATTGCCAGATAATGTAGGGCTCACCCCCTCCGTAGCGGCTCACGGCGTAGGCCCTATATCCTTCAATGTATATCTTTACATTGGCGTCGTATCGCACGCTTCGGGCGGTTCGGCCGGCCGGCTCCTTCCCGTCAGCATGGCTGACGAACACGAATAACCTGGAGCGGAACTCATCGCGCAGCTGCTTGTACTCCCTGTAGTTCATACCGCAGTACTGCAGCGAATCGATGATGATAATGTTGGGCGCCTTGGGCCGCCGAAGCCGCTCCACCAGCTCGTCCATCGGTTCCTTATCGAGCAGCAGCAGGCGCTTAACCCCTACCAATCCATTAATGCGCACATTCCTTTTGAGCGATTCGCTGATGCCCTCCTCAAGTGAGTTGTAGGCTACCCTACCGAATCGGGTTAGATAGCCGGCCAGCTGCAGCGCAAAGCTGGTCTTGCCATTACCGCTGTTGCCCCATATCAGCCAGCTGCCGGCGCGCTCGGGCTGCCCCATAAGCGCCTGCCACTCGCCGTCGAACGGCATGGTGATCAGCCGCTTTGTATCAAGCTGCGTGGGGTTGTAGGCTCGTTTCATCAGGCTACCTGTTTAATTTTTTGTATCTCAATGTACAGGCGCGTAAGCGATCCCTGCGTTTTGTGATATAGCTCCTGCACGTTTACCAGGCCGTTAGCTTTGGCCACAATGGCTATTTGCCGGCGGCGGAATTCCTCCATGGCCTCCCTCCCCTCCGGGGTTACGCGCTGGTACCGCTCGCCAAAGCGCCTGAACAGCTCGGCGTAGCCCACTTTTTTGTTGTGCAGCTGCCGGTCGAACTTGGCGCGTAGCCCGTCGGCGCCCATCAGGTACCAGCCGCACAGGTACTCCGTGGCGTTCCATAGCGCCTTGAGTTCCAGGGTGGCCGAGTAGTCGAGGTCTCCGGCTTCATCCAGCACAATAAGGGGCTTCTCAATGCTGCGCAGATAATATACCAGGTCGGCATATACATCAGCGTACCTACCGGTGTACTCCACGCCAAACTCCCGGGCAATGGTTCTGATGAGCTTCTGCTTGCTCTTGGCCTGGCTGCAATCGATGTACACCGCATGGCGGTGCTGCCTTACATAGTGCCGCGCGGCAAAGGTTTTGCCAATGCCGGCAATGTCGCAGAGCATGGCGCTCAGGCTCCCGTTCTGGCACAGCTCCAGCTGGGCGGTAACAAACTCAAAGGTGGGTGTTATGGCGGCCACTATGGGGTGCGCATTGCCCAGGGCAACGTTGAGACGGCGGGCTATGCTCAGCCAGTTGGCATCGCTCAGCACCATCTCGGTTTCGCCCTTTAGCACCCGGCTAAGCTGCGCCGGGCTAATGCCAAGGGCAACCGCCATTTTTTTTGCCGATGGGTACTTGGACAGCTCGGCCCTTAGCCCATCGGTTATCTGCTGCTTTATGGTTGTGTTTAGCATAAGTTAAGAATTTAGTTAGACTTAAAGGCTATTTATGGCACGTGTTGCAACATCGTCGCTATTATCATCTATTTTGTCCCATTCGGGTTCAGCGGGTTCCACCTCAATGAGTTCCACCCTTATGTTGTCGGGGTCAACCTGTTGTTCGTCCTTTATCAGGGCCACCTTAACATATTTAGCAGCCAGCTGTTCTTTTTCTTTCTTAAAGAAGTGGCTCTGGCGCTTGGCCTGGTTGGTGCGTATGCGCTCGTCGTCGGGGGTACGCTCAGCTTTTGCCGTATTGTAACGCTCATAGGGTAATGCGCGTCCCAGGTAGGTTGCATCCTGGTACAGGTAGGCTTCGGCAATCGTTCCGTTGGCTTCGGGTAACCAGTAGGCCTGTACGCTGTAGTTACCCGGTTTCAGCAGCTTTAACGCATCGAAGCTCTCGATGTAGTAGTCGTTGTACTGCAGGCGTATGTAGTCGTTGTTGCGTATGCTGGTTTCGGTAACGTGGCCTATGTACCGCAGCACCTGCTCGCGCTGCATAAAGGCTTTGGGGTTAACGTTCTCCATGAGTACCTGCCAGCGGGTTTTTCCGGGATACCGCTTCTGGTTGCTGTGCAGGCTGTGGTTGTACTCGTGTATGTACTCCAGCGTGGTGGCAATGAGCTCATCCCTGGCCATCCGCGGCTGCTTCAAATCCTCGTCCTTGGCAATGTTCTTTACCTTGTAGGCATCGTGCTTGGCGTACCAACGTCCAATGGGCTGGTGCCGCTTCATGGTGCCGTGCTTGAGCATACGGATGTAGTTCTCGGCGTGCTTGTCGCGGCTTACCCCCGGCGTGCAGAAGGTCAGGTGCGGGAATAATCCCCTGAACTGCTCCTCCATGTCGCGTATCAGGTGGTTCTCCACCTGTGCCTCCAGCGGCCAGGGTAACCCGTTTGAGGTAAGATTGGCGTACATGCTGCGCAGGCAGTCGAGCACCATGGTACGATCGGGCGTGCGGCTATCGAATGCCCAGCCCACTATGGCCTCGCTGGCCACGTCAAAGGCGGTGTAGGCATTAAGCTTGTCGCCCTCGGTGGTGCGTATATTATGCTGCCAGTCGTCGAGCGTTACCATGCTGAGGCTGTACTCGGGCTTGCGGCGGCGGTTGAATGGGGTGGCCTGCGTGATGTGGTCGATCCTTGCCTTGCGCAGGCGGTCAACCACCAGTGCGTTATCGGGCTTGTTCAGCACGTTCCACACCGTGGCTTGGCTTATTATCAGGTAGTTGCCATTCCGGTCGCGGAAATCGTCGCGGTCGAACAGCTCACCCGTTTCGGCATCGGCAATCCTGAGCGTACCCGACAGGAACTGCAGGTAGTAGTCGTGCACCCACTCCCCAAAGGGTA
>NZ_JBGCUE010000018.1 GCF_041102575.1 Tenuifilum sp. 4138str
TTTAGAAAAAGATTAAAGAATTTCATTCTTTCCCGTTTAATAAAACCTATGGATTTTCAATCCATAGTGGTTTAGTTTTAGCATGGCTTTAAGTAATTCAAGATCTCTTACACCAAAAAGAATACTCTCAAGAATCGAAAGGGAACAACCCTTAACTTTATCATTCGGAAATAAAATAGAGCCATTATTATTAATGCGTTGATTTTGGTCATCTATCAAATCAATAAATAGCGGTGTATAAAATTCATCATTACCCCTATACCAAAATTGTTTGCCTTCTTTAAAATTATAACTCAGAGCCTTATAACTCCCATACTTTTGCCCCAGTATGTGATATTCCGTATTGGTAAGTCCCCATTCTACAGCAACCGCCCAACTCTCCGGGATTATTCTGGTTTTTGGATTTAGCCATATAAGGGCAAAAGTGCCCTCACCAATCATTTCCCAGTGCGATACATGTGCCACCTCGTGGCAGGTAGTTGCATAAATAACATCAGTAGTATTCCAGCTACCTGAACCACCCTTACCATAAATGCACACATGGGGTATGGTTAGGTTTTCCCTGAATGGAACAGCACTGCCATTAATATCCCTCCAGTGGTCGTGGTGGTAATACCCAACCTTGAGCTTTGGTTTTAGAACCGATAGGGTGTACGGCGTACTCATTTCAAATCTGTTGTCGCTGTTCAAGTTGAGCTAAACGCTCCCTGCCGTTTACCGGCAGGGAGACCGTTTTACCTTAAGTACCCATTCACCTCAAGCGCTTTTTGGTAGTGCTGCTGGTTTATTTCGTAAATGTACTCCTTGTTCTTTCGCTGATAATTATCCCAGTTTAGCAAGTCAAACTCCCCAAAATCCCGTGTATTAAGTTCTAGAGTATCATCAAAAATAATGAGCACTCTATCCACTACACAGCCGCTTAATCTATTATATAAAAAATCAGAATATCCTAAGGCACAACTGGTTAATGTAGCGCTACTCTTAGGGCCAATGCTAAGGGATGTATTGCTATCGGTTGCTTCCCCGCAGCATGACCGGATATACACCCTATGATCAGTGGCATTTTCAAACCTGTAATCTTCACATACATCCTTATCTCCGCAAGAATTAAGAAAGGATACAATTACAGCAAATAGGTATAATTTATATGCTTTCATCGCATTTAAAAGTTTTAAAAAGTTAGCACGATTTTTTTATTAATAAGCCCCTTGAGTCTTTTACCTAGTAATTTTGGTTCTTAACTATTCAAATTGAGTTAAAGTCTCCCCGCCGTTTCTCGGCAGGGAGACCGTTTTACCTTAAGTACCCGTTCACCTCAAGCGCTTTTTGGTAGTGCAGTTGATTTATTTCGTAAATGTACTCCTTATTCCTGCGCTGGTAATTTAAAGGATTTAATAGGTCAAACTCCCAAAACTCCTGCGTGTTGAACTCCAGCGTATCGTCAAAAATAATTATTACTTTATCCACTGCACATCTACTAACTCCATTATATACGAATTGAGCATATCCTAAACCACAACTGGTTAATGTAGCGCTACTCTTAGGGCTTATGCTAAGGGATGTTTTGCTGTCAGCTGTTTCCCCGCAGCAGGACCGGATATACACCCTATGATCCGTGGCATTTTCAAACCTGTAATCATCACATACACTTTTATCACATGAGTAGAAAAGTGACGTAAAAACAGCAAATAGGTATAATTTATAAACTTTCATCGCTTTTAAAATTTTAAAAAAGTTTGCAAGTTTTTTATTAATAGGCCCCTTGAGTCTTTTGCCCAGTAATTTTGGTTCTTAACTAATCAAATTGAGTTAAAGTCCTCCCTGCCGTTTACCGGCAGGGAGACCACTCTTCTTTAAGTACCCGTTTATCTCAAGAGTTTTGCGATAAAGCGAATCGGTAATTTCATAAACAAACGTATTCTTTTTCCGAATTTTAAAGTTCATGGGATTGTATTCTAAATATTTAAATGTGTTTATTGAAAGAGTATCATCAAACACAATAACTATAGAATCTACATGAAAATAGTTTGATGTAAAAGGATTCGAATGCATGCCCATGTCGCAGGTAACTTTTGATATGGAATCAATTTGCTGTATTTCATAACTCATATCAGTTATTAAACCGAAATATGTATATGAATTAATTTTTACCCTATGTGTAGTACGGTTTATAAACCAGAATTCTCCACATTCTGTTTTATCGCAACTGCCATTTGTAAGGAAGAAAAATATTGTCGCTATCACAATGTAAAAAGCAATCTTTTTGATTATCACAATATTAAATATTTGAACAAAAATCAATTAAATTATCAATATCATCGTTTTTTTTACATTTTGAGGTTTATTTTGTTTTAGCAAAGATCTTGAAAAGAGAAAATCTGCAACCCCAATTTTTTCACTAAAATAATAATTTTAATGATATGAACAAGAGGCCAAATTATGCGAAGCAACAAACTGTAAACATTTTTTTGTAACTTTTGCGGGATTTTGCCACGGTAAGTATGAGCTCTGATAGCCAAAATAATAACTCCTACAGTAATTGGGATAATTTTGATTCCAACCTTCTGATACCCTTAATCTATCAGAACGAGAGCAGCATATACCTAATCCAGAACTTTAGGGTGGTTTTTGCCAACCCAAGTTTCACTAAGCTTACCGGCTATGCACAGGAGGAACTCAACGAAATACTTTTCCTTGACGTGGTTCACCCCAAGGACCGAAAGCTGGTTAAAATACTGTTCAACAACGATTTTGCCGAAATCCGCAAGCACACATCCAACAGCTTTACCTTGCGTATTCTAACCCGCTATAACGAGCTAAAATGGATTAAAACCATTTTTTCAATAATTGATTGGCAGGAATCGCCGGCACTTCTATGTACTAGCTACGACATTACCCAACAAAAGGAAGCAGAGGAGAGCATGGCCAACCAGGAGCAGAACCTGAGTATGCTCGTAAACGCCTTTGGCGATTTAGTTTTTATAGTTAACCACAACTACAATATTGTACAAATAAATAACGCCGTTCTGAGCGCCCTTGGGTACCATGAACACGAGATACTGCTTGAGTCGTTTGTTAAACTACATACCGAGAGTGAAAGGGGAATAGCCATAACCTCGCTTATGGAAGTTTTTGATGGCGACCGCAAACTATACATCACTGAGTTTGTGCGTAAAAACGGAAAGCCTCTCCCGCTTGAGGTTAGAATGATAAAGGGCTACTGGCGCAAGCGCGATGTTGTATTTGTTATTGCACGTGACATTACTGAACGCATTGAGGCCGAAGCGGCCATTAAGCAATCGGAAGAAAAGTTCTTTAAAGCATTCAATTCCGGTGCTGTAATGATGACCATTAGCACCCTTAACGAGGGCATATATATTGATGCAAACAGAGCGTTTTTGGAAAAGGTAGGATACGATTACTCTGAAGTTATTGGGCAAAAATCATCGGAACTTAGAATATTTAAGCAGATTGAGCGGCGCAATGAGCTGATTGATGCTGTAAAACGGGAGAACAGGGTCGATAAAATTGAGGTGGAAATAGTTAATAAAAAGGGTGAAACCTTTACAACGCTTCTCTCCGCTGAGATTATCAACATACAGGGCACCGATTGCTTGCTTGTTGCCATGAGCGATATAACCTACCGTAAACAGGTTGAGGAAGAGCTTGCCCGTAGTAGAGCACAGCTAAGAGGGACAATTGATAATTTACCTTTCATTGCCTGGCTCAAGGATAGCAAATGTGGTTATTTGCTAGTGAACAAAAAGTTCACCAATCACTTTGGAATCACCGATGATCAAATTTTGGGCAAGGTAGATACTGAACCCTGGCCCTCGCCACTTCTCGATATTCTCAAACAGAAGGAAAACGAAGTGCTAAAAAGCAAGCAAACTGTAAAATGGGAGATTCGTGAAGGCGAACGCAGAATTGAGGAATGGTGGGAATTTCAGCTAACACCTGTGTTTAATGTGAACAAAAAGGTAATTGCCATTACTGGTATAGCACGTAAAATAACCGACCAAAAAATTAACCAAATAAAAATCCAGAAACACCTCGACCGGCAAATACTGCTCACAAAGGTTTCGTACGTTTTTAACACAAACCTACCTTTTTCAAAGCAGGCAAACGAATCGTTAAACCTTATTGTAAGCGAAATTGGCTTACGAAAGGCCTTTATCCTTATTGGTAGTGAAAGTGATTTTGATATTTTTACGTGCTGTTCAAGTACGGCTAATGATTTGGCTGAACCACTCCGGGTTTACTACTCCGATAACTACTCAAGCATTACTTCACATTTCCAGCAGGAGAACAAAGTAATTTTCGACATTTCCGGCTCAACCATGCCCTCGTACGACAACCTTAAAAAATTAACCAGCAGCCAACACTTACTGCTCTTCCCCATTCGTGTAAAAGAGAAATGCCTAGGCATTTTTGCAGTTGACTACCCTTACGGCGATAAGGTTAAAGCCGCCGACGACAGGGATTTCCTTTTAACCATGTCAAATATCCTGTCGGCCTCATACGAGTCGCACCTGAACGAGGAACAACTCCGTAAAGCCAAAGAACTTGCCGAACAGGCAAGCCAAGCTAAGGAAAAGTTCCTTTCAACCATGAGCCATGAAATTCGTACGCCTATGAACGCCATAATAGGTATGGCAAACCTTTTAATTGATGAGAATCCAAAACCTGAGCAGGTCGACAACCTAAACTCCCTTAAGTACGCAGCTGAGAATCTACTTTCGCTCCTGAACGACATACTAGATTACAGTAAAATTGAAGCCAATAAGCTCGATTTGCTGCAATCCAACTTTGACATCAACGATTTGTTTAAAGGGCTATACAGCACTTTTGCTAAAATGGCATCGAGCAAGGGTTTAACCCTGACCTATAACATTGACACTAATATTCCCACCCCACTCATTGGCGATCGGGTTCGTTTAAATCAGGTTCTTACCAACCTTATTGGGAATGCCATAAAATTTACTGAGAAGGGCGAAATTAGCTTCACCGCCAAACTTGTTGAAAAAAACAAGGAAATCAGTACAATTAGGTTTACTGTATCCGATACCGGCATTGGAATTCCTAAGAAAATGCAGGTTGATATTTTTAATGAATTTACCCAGGTACATGAGGGTAAGTTTAGAGCTACTGGCACTGGATTAGGTCTAGCCATCTCCCAAAGAATTGTAAAACTGATGGGTGGTGAAATTAGCCTTGAAAGCGACGAAGGCAAAGGGTCAAGTTTCTTTTTTACCATCCCGCTCAAAGTTGGAACAGTTCAACCCACCGATGATACAGTAGAGATCAATATTCCTCCCGGGAAACATCGGGTTCTGATTGTTGAGGATAATGAACTCAACACGTTTATTGTTAAACGTTTCCTTACCAACTGGGGTATCGATTTTGAACATGCAAGCAATGGGCGTGAGGCCTTGAGCTGTTTAGCACAGAATGATTTCGATTTAATTCTAATGGACCTTGAAATGCCCGAAATGAACGGCTACGAGGCAGCTAAGGCCATCCGCAAGCTACACAATAAGGCCAAAGCCTCAATTCCAATAATTGCCCTTAGCGCCTCAGCTTTACTCGATGTGCAGCAACGTATTTTTGGTATCGGTATGAACGATTTTGTGCTTAAACCTTTCAAACCTCAGGAACTAAAAAGTAAACTGGCAAAGTATCTGCTTAAATAGCGTAAAATATGGGTAAAAATCATTTTTCGATATTGGCATCAACGGTAATAGCAGCAATTTCAATTACATGTCATGCACAAGTAAGGGTTGAGCTAAAGGTTCACCAATCCATTGGTAGCACGGCAATAGTATCGCGTTACGATGGTAAAAATCAGATTGAAGTGGACTCGTGCAAACCAACCCCCGATGGTGTTTACACTTTTAGTGTCCCTGCAGATACACCTAAAGGAATTTACAAGTTATCGGTAGGGAAAGGGGCCTCGTTCGATTTTATCGTATCAACCGATACTATTGTGCGCTTTGAAACCTATTCATTTGCCGTTGAGGATAGCTTAAAGGTAAAACAATCGGCCGAGAACGAAGTTTTTATAAACTTCAGAAAGCTAAGGCAAAAGGCTGAGCAAAAAATGTGGCTAATAGAATCGCTTCGAAAGTATTACACTGAACCAACTATGTTTAGCCAAATGCTCGAAAACGAGCAACAACGCACAGCTTTCGACCTGTATATGCAGGGTAATGCGCTTGCTTCAAAAGCCAATAGCTCGCTGGTATCGTCAGCCATAAGGCTTGAGCTGACACCCCAACCTATTACTCAAGGCGATGAATGCTCAGTGAAAAAAGAGCTATCCGAAATATGGTGGCAAGGAATTGACCTTACCAATCCCGACATACGTTTTTTGCCTAGACTTATTCCCCGGTTATGGGATTACCTGGAAAACCTGCTATGCGAGGGCAACTATACCAGGGAAGAACAGGACTCTGTTTTAACGAAATACATCCAAAAGCTATTTAACCTGCCCATGCATTCCGAAATTAAATCGTTACTACTAAACTCTCTTTGTAATGGTTTTGCTGAGTCGGACTACTATGGAGTGATATCAACCCTGCAGCAGCTAAACGAAAATACGATCTGCCCCATTTTTAACGACCCCGAACTCAAAGCAAAACTTGTCCTTGAAGCTGGGTTAATACCCGGGAAAAAAGCATTCGACTTTTCATTTAAGCCAGTGGGTCAGAAAAAATCGTTAAAACTTTCAAATAGCACATCAAAATACACCTTGGTTTTATTCTGGTCAGTTTGGTGCCCCCACTGCATCGAAAGCGTACCACAAATCTATAAAACCTATAAGCAATACCAGGGTAAAGGCTTTGATGTTATAGCAATATGCATTGACGATGAGGACGATGCCTTTCAAAACTTCATCAAACAAAATGAGTTGCACTGGAAGAATGTCAGAATTCCTTACGATAGCAATAGTAAGGTGATTTTAAAATACAATGTTGACGAAACCCCTAAGATGTTTATAGTTGACAAAAAGTTGAATATTCTATCACGCCCATCTACGCCTGAACACGTTAAAGTTTTTCTTGAAAAGAACCTGTAATTAGCTAAACAGAAGTTCCATGAATTAACAATCCGACTTGCCTGATTTTAGAGGAATGAGCTGGAATGAACCTGAATAAGTCGGAATGATTCGGAATGAATCAGAATAAGAAGAATATGATGGAGTTAGAGGAAGTTAGAAGAATTTCTAGTCCGTTAAACGTGAACCGTGAACCGTGAACCATGAGCCGTGAGCCGTTAAACGTTAAAAGTTAAACGGTGTCTAGTCCTGATATACGGGATAGGCAGTATCGAGAAATCACATTAAAAAAAGTGAATGAAGGTACAAAGTGATGCTTTGGCTAGCTCAGCATGACATCAGGGCTAAATTCTCTTCTGCTAACAACCATCAACCATCAACTAAACTGGTATCACAGAATTACACAATGTAACACATTGTTTCACAGAGTGAATGATACGGTATTCGCGGACAACGATTCACGAACAACAATGAGCAACGTTTCCAGCCCCGTAGGGGCGTAATATCTGTAACCCCACCTGTTAGCGAGCGTCTCCAGACGCGTGCATTATTCGCCCTGAAGGGGCAAATAGAATTAGCCCAGGGTTTTAACCCTGGGTGTTGTGGTATTCAAAATTTTTGGCGATGCACGCAATGCAAAATCCAAGGAGCAAGGGGGAAGCGTTGCATCGCAACGGAAAGGCATGGCAAAAAGCGATTTTCACGTTCTTTCTTGTCTTGATACAAGAAAGAACCAAAGAAAATCAAGGCTGAAAAGCCCGACCCGATGGGTGCCCCGTGGGTGAAACTGCCCCGCGATACTATTCGCCACGCCTGTGGCGTGACTCATGTGGTATCGCTTACTAAGCCCACCGCCACGTTCCACTCCCCGACCCATTGCCGGGTCAGGCTTTTATGCCATTGCGTATAGCACTCCGTGTTGGTTGAGGAATCGCATTAAAGAAGGGTTGAAGGTACTAAGAGATGCTTCGACTGGGCTCAGCATGACATGAAGACTGAATTCTGTTTTTACTTACAACAAACAATTATCAGCATCAACTAAATTACTTTCAAATTGTTACGCAGTGTAAACCTTAACAATCCAAGTGCTCTAAATTAACTAACTCATCGAAACTAAAAAAAACAGGAGCACAGTAAGCTTTTTGAAGAGATTAGTCAATACATACACAATAAAAATTAAATAATTATCGAGATAATCCCGATTTATCAAAATCTTTCATTCCGAAGTTACGAGATGATTAGATTTTATTAGTCGATTCCTCAATTGATTTTTTCAATTAACGAATTTGAAACCAGAAAAGAAAAAAGCCCACTAATGTGGGCTTTCATATCAACTTAGAACAACATTCTACTCAAGGTAAGTGTAGCCATATAAGCCTGAACGGTAATTGGACAAGAATTCCTTTCCTTCCTTAGGCGAAATAACCCCAGCTTTAACCGAGCTGGTAACCCAGGTTTCCAGGGTACGAACCATTTTCTTTGGGTTGTACTGTACATACTCCAACACCTCAGCTACAGTTTCACCATCAATTATTTGATCAATGCTATACCCTTTATCGTCAACCGATACGTGAACAGCATTGGTATCGCCAAACAGGTTGTGGAGGTCACCCAGTATTTCCTGGTATGCACCTACAAGGAATACTCCAATGTAATAGGAATCGTTGGACTTGATGGAGTGAACCGGTAGGAAATATGAAATATTTTTGGTTGAAATAAAGTTATCAATCTTACCATCGGAGTCGCAGGTTACATCCTGTATGGTGGCAACCCTGTCGGGTTTTTCGTTTAAACGCTGAATAGGCATAATGGGGAACACCTGATCGATAGCCCAGGCATCGGGCAACGACTGGAACAGCGAAAAATTACAGAAATACTTATCGGCTAAGAGTTTAGGCAACGATTTTAGCTCATCGGGTATATGCTTAAGCTGTGAGGTCATCTCAAAGGTTTCGCGGGCAATTGACCAGAAAAGCTTTTCGATTTGCGCACGGGTTTTAAGGTCGAGCATGCCAAGGCTAAACAGGTCGAGTGCCTCCTCCCTGATTTGCTGGGCATCGTGCCAGGTTTCAAGCATTCTGGACTGGTTTAGCTTGCTCCACTGCTCATAAAGTTCCACCACCAGTTCATGTGCATCGGCCGGTAGCTCATCATTCTCATCCCATGAGGGAAGCGAAGCAGTTTCCAATACCTCAAAAATTAGCACGGAGTGATGTGCAGTTAACGACCTGCCGGACTCAGTAATGATATTGGGGTGCGGAATGTTGTTTTTATCGCTGGCATCAACCAGGGTCGATACCGAGTCGTTTACGTACTCCTGAAGGCTATAGTTAATGCTACTCTCACTGTTTGATGAGCGGGTTCCATCGTAGTCAACACCTAGTCCACCACCAATATCAACAAATTCTACGTTATAGCCCATTAAGCGAAGCTGAACGTAAAACTGCGATGCCTCGCGCAGGGCAATTTTTATACGCCTGATTTTGGTTACCTGGCTTCCAATGTGGAAGTGAACCAGCCTTAAACTACCCTTTAGGTCATTCTTATCCAGAAAATCCAGAGCTTGTAGGAGCTCACTGGATGTTAGCCCGAACTTGCTGACATCGCCACCTGACTCCTCCCATTTGCCACTACCGGAGCTAGCCAACTTAATCCTAATGCCAAGGTTTGGCTTAATTTTAAGTCGCTGTGAGACTTTATTGATTACCTTCAGCTCATTGAGCTTTTCAACTACAATAAATATCTTTTTCCCCATCTTTTGGGCAAGCAGAGCCAGCTCAATGTAATCCTCATCCTTGTAACCGTTGCAGATAATCAGCGACTCGTTATCGGGGTTACTCGCAATAACTGCATGAAGTTCTGGCTTTGAGCCAGCCTCCAGTCCAATATTAAACTTTTTACCGTGGTTGATAATCTCCTCAACCACAGGGCGCATCTGGTTAACCTTAATGGGGTAAATGATGAAGTTTTTACCCTGATAGCCGTACTCCTCGGCTGCCTGCTTGAACGAGCGCGACATATCCTCGATTCTATTGTCGAGAATATCGGTGAAACGAATTAGCATGGGCGCAGCCACATCGCGAACCTGTAACTCATCAACCAGTTCGCGCAGGTCAATCTCCACGCCATTACTTTTTGGGGTAACCACTACATTTCCCTTTTCGTTAATCGAAAAGTACTTTACCCCCCAGCCGTTGATATTGTAGAGTTCGGCTGAATCCTCAATGCGCCATTTTCTCATCTCTCTTTACCAGATATTGCTAAGTTAAACATCTATCATACAGTATCTTGCTATTAAACTTTTAAGGCTTGCGAAGTTATATTGTTATTTCAACAATTACAATACAGTAATGAGAAATATGGTTCAAAACCGTTAAATAATGTCAACTCATATAAAACCATAAGCCACCTAAAGAATTTTGACCTCCGTTCTGCGGTTCAGCGTCCTACCCTCAGGCGTACTGTTAGGGGCAACCGGTTTGCTTTTACCATATCCAACCCACTTCAGCCTTGCCGAATCAATCCCTTGCGAAATTAGGTAGTCGGCCACTGCTTTTGCGCGCTGCTCGGATAGCTTCAGGTTGTACTCGGCACTTCCCGTATCGTCAGTGTGCCCGCTAATCTCAATCCTCATTTCGGGGTTACGTTTAAGAATGTCCAACAGGTAGTTTAGCTCAGGTCTCGATTCGGGTAATAGCTCGTACGAGTCAAATGCAAAAAAGATATTCCTGAGGGTTATCACCTCATCCTTTTCAATGGGTTGCAGTAGAACATCAAGCTTTAATGGCTTATCGAAAGAGTAGTATTCTGTCAAATCGAAATGCTCGGAATGGAAAAGATACCCCGATGCCGAAACAAACAAACCGTACCTATTGCTTACTGGTAGGCAAACCAGGAACTCACCCTTCAATGCGGAAACTATATCCATTACAACCCTATCAAGCTTTAAATCGACCAGCTTAATGCTCGCCTCAACTGGCTCAAGGGTTTTACTGTTTCGCACAGTACCAAGAACATACGATGTTGGAGTTGGACGCACCTCGGGATAAAGTTCAAAGGTGAAAATATCCCGTCCATTTTCCGGTTTGATGTCAGTGGAATAGTAGGCTATGTTACCCCTAGCATTTACAATTAAGCCATCCTCATCGCGATGGGTGTTAATTGGATAACCCAGGTTGACCGGCTTTGTCCAGGCACCGTTACTATCGAGCCGACTTACAAAGATATCGTGACCGCCCATCCCCATGTGGCCCGACGATGAAAAGTATAGAGTTTTATTATCGAAATGGATGAAAGGCGATTGTTCACTCTCGTTGGTATTAATCACATCACCCAAATTCACCGGGTTTCCCCAGGTACCATCAGGCTTAAGCTCTGACTTCCATATATCGAACTTACCAAGGCCACCCGGCCTATTACTTACAAAGTATAGCGTTTTACCATCGGGGGATATGGAAGGCTGCTTTTCCGAATACCTTTCAGAATTTATGGCAGCTGGTAATTTCTGCGGCAAACTCCAAAATCCATCGGGTTCTAGAACCGATTGGTATAAATTACATACTCCGCGACAAATTGTAAAGTATATGGTCTTGCCATCGGACGAAACCGCTTGGGCTCCTTCATTAAACTCGGTGTTCAGGGGTGATTTTACAGGCTCTCCTCTTCCCCATTGACCGTCCTCATTTCTGTAGGAAATGTAAAGGTCTTCCTGCCACTTGGTTCCCTTGATTCCCTTATCGGGATTCTTGGGCAAGCGAACGGTATAAACCAGTGTACGCTCATCGACCGAAAGGCTTGGCCAGTACTCATCCAAATCGGAATTAACCCCTTCGCCTATATTTTTTGGTACAAAAGGAACCGGGTTGGCAATCTGATTTAGGGCAAACTGGCACTTCTCAATCATTTTGCGTGCCGAATCGTTCATGGTTGCCCTTTTATCTTTGTATGTCAAAAAAGTTTCGAAGCTGTTGAGCGCCTTTTGGTACTCCCCTGTTGAAAAGTAAAGCAACCCCAAAATGTAGTAGGCTCTTGGATGAAAATCTTTATCGATGCTTTGGGCTTTCAGAATACTCTCAATGGCTAAGTTAAGCTCCCCCATTCCCATGTAAACCTGGGAAAGCACAAGGTATGCCTCAATAAACTTTGGCTCTTTCTGAACACATTCAACTAGCAACTTTTTAGCTGTTATATAATCGTAACGGTCAAATGAACTCAGAGCTTTTTCGTACTGTTCAATTACTCGTTTATTACTAATTGTATACTTTTTCTTGACACTCTGTGCATTTACACTCAGCTGACAAAGCACTAGGGTAAGAATAACTATAATATATCGTGTAGCCTGCATAACTTACCTCTATATTATTTTGATACGAAATAAAGGTAATCATTGTTTTCGAAAATGACACCAAGTTGATAGCTTAGAACTTATGCGTGAAAAATTTACCAGAACCTAAAGTGATATCCTCCTGGCTATTCAAGATGTACAGTTCAACCCAAACCACTTCCAGCAATAAGAATAGAAAAAGGTTAATTCTGGCCAAGCACATTAAGCATTATGGCACCGCCAAACCTACCTCTATCACCACAGCGAGCCGAGAAGAATACATGGTTATTGCAAATGGTACATAAACCAGCTAGTTCAATATTACCCACAGGTACACCAACCTCTAATAATGCATAAAGGTTTGCACGCCAAAGGTCAAGAACAGGCTTTTCCCTATCGGGATAGTATAGTAAAAGATCGTACTTTTGGGGAAACTCTTTATTAACAACTGAAGCAACATCATCGCCCACTTCGTAGCAGCATGGCCCTGCCGAAGGGCCTATTCCTACTAAAAGGTTGGCGGGGTTTGTTCCGTACTCGCTAATCATAGACTTTACCACATTTGCTGCAATTCGATTAACCGTTCCCTTCCAGCCCGCATGGGCTGCACCTATTGCATTATTCACTGGGTCGTAGAAAAGAATGGGAACGCAATCGGCAGCCTGGGCTACAAGACAAATTCCCGGATAGTTGGTAATCCATGCATCGGAATGCTGAAGGGCATCGTTTTTGCTAAAAGCCCCTTTCCCCTTTTGCATTGGCGTAACAACCTCAACCTTAACCCCATGCACCTGCTCAGCAAAAACAAAATCGGCTGCTTTAAATCCAAACTTGGTTGCAAGGTACTCCCTATTCCTAAGGACAATTTTATTGTCCAAGTAACCATTCAAGCCAATTGTAAAATCCTCATCATCCCAGCAACCAATACGCGACGAAACAAAGTGAGTGATTGCCGATTGGTATTGCATTAAATTATCGAACTTGAAGTACAAAATATCTTTGTAGATTAAAGGCATTCGCTGTTTTTTGGTATGTAACAAAAGTAACTAAAAATCGGCCACCAATAAAAAATAAAATCCGACGAACTGTCGGATTTTAGCACCTAACTGTTAGGTTTTGGGTATGAATGGTGGGACACTAGTAGAGCGTTGCATTACCGTACTTCATGTTTATTTCAACCCTTGCCTTTGGGTTAGCGGACTCGCCTACAACCCCCGATAGCTCAACCGTTGTATTCCCCTCAATACGATTAAGTTTACTTGGTACGTTACCAATATCAACCTTCCCGAACGACACATTTGCATTCAGCAAATAAGATGTTCCAGATGGAATTGAAGCTTTTAATCCGGTATAGGCAGCGTTAAAGCTGATGTTTTCAAAATTAGCATCTACCGATGCAATCTTAACATCACCATACTTGGCGTTGAGGTTAAACTTTTTATTGAGGACATCGATATTAAAAACCGTATATCCCGATTCACCAACCAGATTGTTTACCTGTCCAATTTCATACTTATCGTACTTGGAATCCAATACTAACGAACTTACGTTCGACAGGCTAATTTTTGAGTATCGCGATAGAACAACCCCTGCAACCAGTTTCTGTACTTCGAGTTTACCATACTTCAACTGGGTCTTAATCCAGTTGGCCTCAACAATAGATGCATTACCATAGCTGACATCAATGGTATTGAGGGATTCGGAGTCTCCCCGGGTTAGCTTATCAATCTTGATATTACCGTACTTCAGCTCTACTGCAAGATGGCTGTTTAACTCATTGATATAGATATCGCCAAATTTATTCTCTATCTGAACATCAACATTCTTGGGCATTTTAATTGTATAGTCAATGGACAACTCATCGCTCGACATTTTAAACATTCTGCGGTTTGACCTTATGAACTCCTCATTGAATGAGGTAATGGCCTTTACCACATCACCTTCCTGGCTAAGCTCTACTTCAATGGCATCGAGTAAGGCTTTGGCCCTGGTTGCATTTGAATTGTCAACCTTAACCTGCACGTAAATTGATATAGCACTTTTATCCCAGTTCTGGATGTTTACTTGACCAAACCTATTCTCAACCACCAATTTGGATTTATCGGTAACCTGGAATTCCTTGCTATATTCCTTGGTCTGAGGGATTACTTTTGCTAATATGCTATTAGCAACAAGTAGCAACAGAACAACCGGAAAAAACCTAATACTTTTCATATTGTTTGAGTTTAATGATTTCTACTTTTTTACTCTCGAGCCTGTTTTAAAGCTTGTTCAACGCGTTCCATGGTTTCCAGTCGAATCTGGTAACTCTGAATGATTGCGCCCAAGGCAACATCGCCCCTTGGATTAGCTGATATCTCAGATTTTAGCAGGGGCTTATCGGCTAGCGATTCACCAAATAGTTGCTCGGGCGAGGGCAGCATTTGCTCATCTACATGAGCAATTTTCTCAATTGAGCGATACTTCCTGAGCAACTGGCTACGGTAATATGCCTCAACCTCGTAAAGCTGTTTTGACTCAGGACTGGTGAAGTACCTAGCAATGTCGGCACCATAATGGTAATTGTAGTAAAGGCTAATTGCCCCCGTAATTGCTACAATAACCGCAACAGTAGCAGCAGCCATTAGGTAGGTACGAACGGTTAGCGAGCGATGCTTTTGTTTTAACCTTTGCATGAAGCGCTCCTCATGCCCTGGTAGCATCTCTTGGAATTCGAATTCCTTGCTGTTTTCCCTGATAAATCTCTCAATATTTGACATAGCAAACCTACTTTCTGTTTTTAACCAACTCTATCAGCCTTTGTTTGGCCCTTACAAACTGTGAACGGACAGTTGATTGGGCAATACCAAGCATTTCAGCAATTTCATCGTACTCATAACCATCAATAAGGTGAAGGGTGAGAACCAATCGGTAGCCTTCGGGCAGCTTTTGCATGGCAACCTTTACCTCTTCAACCGATTCGGGGCTATAGTCGTCATCGCTTGCCTGAGCCGATACCCCGGGAGTATCGTCAATGGAAACGGTGAGCAAACGCTTGCGTTTTAAATGGTCAATGCAGGTATTGATAACAATACGCTTAAGCCAAGCCCCAAAAGTCACCTCATTTCTGAAGGTATCAATCTTGTCGAATGCTTTAAAGAACGCTTCTTGCATGGCATCTTCGGCCTCCATTTTATCGGGGATAATCCTGCAGCTCACGCTAAACATGGCATTGGCATATAGCTTGTAAAGTTCAAATTGAGCTTTACTGTCGCCACGTCGACACTGTTCAACTAGCTGCCCTGAAATATCCATAAAGCCGATAAAACCAAAATCTACTATATAGACTGCAAGTTAATGCCTTTTGCTGCATTGCGGAACAAAAAAAGTTGAAAAAACAAAAAAGCCCCGTTGCCGGGGCTTTATATCACTGGATACTTATGTGTTAGGCAAGAAAGCTAAGCAGGATACCAGCAGCAACAGCGCTACCAATAACACCTGCAACATTGGGCCCCATGGCATGCATGAGCAGATGGTTTGTTTTATCGTACTCCAAACCTACCACTTGCGATACACGGGCACTATCAGGAACCGCAGAAACACCCGCATTACCAATTAATGGGTTAATCTTATTCCCTTCCTTAAGGAATAGGTTTAAAAACTTAACAAACATCACACCAGTAAAGGTAGCTACCACAAACGAAGCCGCACCAAGAGCAAAAATTCCAACCGACTTTGGTGTCAGGAATGTTGTGGCTTGGGTTGATGCACCAACCGTTAATCCAATAAGAATGGTCACTATATCAATCATTGGCCCCTTAGCGGTATCGGCCAAACGCTTAGTAACAGTACTTTCCTTTAACAGGTTGCCAAAGAAAAGCATTCCCAACAAAGGTAAGCCTGAGGGTACAATGAAAGTGGTGAGCAGCATACCAATAATTGGAAACATAATCTTTTCAAGCTTTGAAACCTGTCTGGGAGGTTTCATTCGGATTAAACGCTCTTTTTGTGTGGTAAGGAGTTTCATCACGGGTGGCTGGATTACAGGCACCAATGCCATGTATGAGTATGCCGATATGGCAATGGCACCCATAAGTTCTGGGGCTAACTTTGACGATAGGAAGATTGCCGTTGGGCCATCGGCACCACCTATTATGCCAATAGCTCCCGCTTCTTGGGGTGAAAACCCTAAAAGAAGTGCCAACATGTATGCCCCGAATATTCCAAACTGCGCAGCAGCACCAATAAGCATTAACTTGGGATTTGAGATTAGCGCACTAAAGTCGGTCATAGCCCCTATCCCTAAGAATATCAGCGGCGGATAAATTCCTTTAAGCACACCAAAGTATAGGTAGTTTAAAACGCTTCCACTTTCATAAACTCCTATCTGATAACCCGGAGTGAATGGAATATTTCCAACAATAATACCAAACCCAATTGGAACCAGAAGCATGGGTTCAAACTCCTTGGCAATGGCAAGGTAAATAAAAATTAATCCCACTACAATCATAATACCGTGACCAACAGTGAAGTTGGAAAAACCGGTAAAGGATAAAAACTGGGTTAAGTTATCCAACAGGAACGAGAAAAAACTTGCGCTTTGCTCCATGGCTAACCAATTATTATAAGTGTATCACCTTCAAGAACCGAATCGCCTTTACGAACCTTAACCTCAACAACTTTTCCTTCCTTATCGGAATCGATGTTGTTTTCCATTTTCATGGCTTCAAGTACTATCAAGCGCTGTCCCACTTTCACATGATCACCCGGCTTAACAAGCACATCGAGTATAACGCCTGGCAGGGGCGATTTAACAGCACCCGAGGTAGCTGAACCAGGGCTAACTGTCTTAGCTACTGCGGGATGCGAGTCGGTTGCAGGCACAGCCTCAGGTCGAATAAGTTTAGGCGTTTTAGTTTGCTTAAGCTCCTTATCGAGCTCCACCCTGTATGGCGTTCCATTCACTTCGAGTTCTGCTATGTTCCCGTCAACATTCGAGATGTGAACTACATACTCGTTGCCATTTATCTTGAACTTAAAATCTTTCATTTTGAGTGATTGTTAGCGTTTTAACTAATTCAATTTCCTATGAACAATAATGCGATTTGGAGTTTGTTGCAAACCATAAAGTTTTGAACTCCAAGGCGAATAGCGGCGCGAAACCCGCTCAATGGTAAGTACAGTTGATTCATGGTCGTGCTTTTCGGTTTCATAGAAGTATAGCGCAGCTGATATGGCTGCAAAAACCTCACCCGGAACCTCTTCAGCCACTTCTTCCACTGCCTCTGCCTTGGCAACTTTTGACTTTCGGAATTCAATGCGAATAGGCTTTTGAACCAACCTGGCAGTCAACTTAAAAAGACGGTATAGCACTAGTAAAGCAGTGAACACAACCGACATTGCTATGATTGCCATAATTACGCCAAAGGGGTCAAACTTTACAAACCTTTCACCAGTTGATACATGAGTCTCAAAAAGTTCATTGGTAGAGTTTGGAGTAGCAAGTTCGCTAATCCGCCATTCCCCTTTTCCGTTAGGCAATCGTACAAATGACTTATCTATACCAATTGCAGGTAAGGTAACACTATCAATCAGAGTACTGCCATCGGGTGCAATAAGTGCCACAAAACGGTTGATGCTGTCAAGCGTAAAATTCAAGTGTAATGTACCATGAACACTTTTACCATCGGCAAAAAACACCAAATACTGCTGTTGCGGTATAAGCGTGATGGGATCAGCCGATGGAATACGGTATTTCATGGGGTTTGAGATGTCGTTGGTAAGGAAACACCCCGCAACGTTAACACTATTGTAGCCCGTATTTACTATCTCAATCCATGCACTTCGCTCACCATAGCTATCAATGTAGTTCGTTTTGTTAGTTAACATCACCTCGTTAATGCGGAGGTCGTAAACGCTTTGTGCGTTTACGCTAACAAACCCTAGAACTACAAGGACTGTAGCCAAAATCAATCTTTTCATTTTCATCATTGCTACAATCATTTTGGTTACAACGGTAGGTTAGAGTGTTTCTTTGGTGGGTTGGTATCCTTTTTGGTTGCTAACGACTGTAACGCCCTTATTATGCGGAAGCGGGTGTTGCGCGGTTCAATCACATCGTCGAGGTAACCAAACTTGGCTGCTACGTATGGGTTAGCAAACTTTTCCTTGTACTCCTGTTCCTTGCGAAGCAGGAACTCAACCTTAGCTTTTTCATCCTCAATGGTTTCCAACTCACGGCTAAGTAATACCTCAATGGCACCCTTGGGTCCCATAACCGCTATTTCAGCACTTGGCCAAGCGTAGTTGATATCGCCACGCAGGTGCTTTGAGCTCATCACATCGTAAGCGCCGCCGTAGGCTTTACGTAATATTACCGTAACCTTAGGAACAGTAGCCTCGCCGTAGGCGTAAAGAAGTTTTGCTCCATGTATTATGATACCATTGTACTCCTGGCCGGTACCTGGCAAAAAGCCCGGAACATCAACAAGTGTAACTATAGGAATATTGAATGCATCGCAGAACCTTACAAAGCGAGCAGCTTTGCGGGAAGCATTGATATCGAGCACACCGGCAAGGTATTTGGGTTGGTTGGCCACAATTCCCACCGACTGTCCGTTGAAACGGGCAAAACAGGTTACAATATTGGGTGCATAGTCGCGCTGCAACTCCAAGAACTCGCCATTATCAACAATAGCTCCAATTACTTCTTTTACATCGTATGGCTTGTTTGGGCTATCGGGGATAATCTCGTTTAGGGCATCCTCCAACCGATCGATAGGATCGTTGCAGGGCATTAGCGGTGGCTCCTCAAGGTTGTTTTGGGGCAGGTAGCTCAAGAGCTTGCGGATAAGCATAATGCCTTCCTCCTCGGTTTCGGATACAAAATGTGCAACCCCCGATTTTGTGGAATGAACCCCAGCACCACCAAGTTCCTCGGATGAAACAGTCTCACCGGTCACAGTTTTAACCACCTTTGGACCAGTAACAAACATGTAGCTGGTATTACGCGACATGATGATGAAGTCAGTAAGAGCGGGTGAATAAACCGCCCCACCGGCGCATGGACCAAAAATGGCTGATATCTGGGGTATAACACCCGAGGCTAAAATGTTACGCTGAAAAATATCGGCATATCCGCCTAAACTTTTTACTCCTTCCTGAATTCGAGCGCCGCCGCTATCGTTGATACCGATTACCGGAGCACCAACTTTCATGGCCATATCCATGATCTTGCAGATTTTAGCGGCAAACATCTCCGATAGTGAGCCTCCAAACACTGTAAAATCTTGTGAAAATACGTAAACCAATCGGCCATCAATGGTGCCGTAGCCGGTTACTACACCGTCAGATAGGTAGCTCTCCTTATCGAGACCAAAATCGATACAGCGGTGCGAAACAAACATATCGAACTCTTCAAAACTACCCTCATCGAGCAGCATATCGATACGCTCGCGTGCTGTGTATTTTCCTTTTTTATGCTGAGCCTCAATACGCTTGGGGCCTCCGCCAAGTTTTGCTTTTTCCCTTAAATCAATAAGTTCTTTGATTTTTTGCTCCTGTGTGCTCATCGTTATATTTGGTGTTTGGGGATGTTTTTTACTTATTTTTATCCTCGCAAAGCTCAGTTAATACGCCCAGGGTTGACTTCGGATGAAGGAAAGCAATATCAAGCCCTTCAGCACCCTTACGGGGAGCTTTATCGATAAGGGTTACTCCCTGCTCCTCCATGCGCTTTAACTGCTCCTCAATATCTTTTACAGCAAAAGCAATATGGTGGATACCCTCACCCTTTTTCTCAATGAATTTTCCTATTGGCCCTTCAGGGTCTGTAGATTCAAGCAATTCTATTTTGGTCTGGCCAACCAGGAAAAAGGCTGTCTTAACCTTCTGATCCTTTACCTCTTCAATATTGTAACACTTTAAACCCAGTACCTTTTCGTAGAAAGGAATCGATTCCTCAAGACTTTTAACGGCTATACCGATGTGTTCAATGTGTGATATGCTCATAGCTGTATTATTTTAAATTAGTTTGTGCAAAGTTACTTTGTATAGTTTACTTTAACCATAAAAGTTTCAAACGTTTTAGTTGTTTTTCAGCATTGTTAAAGAACATGTTTGTTAGAATTTTGCCGAAAATGGAACATAAAATAAAATAATCGCTTATTTTTGCAGCCAACTTTGAGTAATAAACTAATACTATAACACCATGGGAAAAGGCGATAAAAAAACCCGCAGGGGTAAAATATTTTTGGGTTCGTTTGGCAACACCCGCCCAAAAAAATCAAAAGTTCGTAAGGAAAAACGCGATAAGGCTAAAGTCCAAGCAAAGTAAAGCGAACTTACTAACGAATGACTCAAACCGGCACAGCCGG
The DNA here is from genome assembly GCF_041102575.1 of Tenuifilum sp. 4138str. Lineage (NCBI taxonomy): Bacteria > Pseudomonadati > Bacteroidota > Bacteroidia > Bacteroidales > Tenuifilaceae > Tenuifilum > Tenuifilum osseticum. Next base: position 20,735 of record NZ_JBGCUE010000018.1, read on the forward strand.
TTTTTTTTATTATCATAGGAATTGGTTAAAACCCTGCAATTTCATTGCAGGTACTTTAGTTTCTATAAATTTCATAGA
>NZ_JBGCUE010000019.1 GCF_041102575.1 Tenuifilum sp. 4138str
CGAAATAAAAAACCGAAGCGACTTTACTATATGAATTACAAACGATTATGAATATTCCTTAACTAAACGACATTGATAATTCATTATTCATTTCGATTGTATCATTAATCATAGATAGAGGTCCTATTGATATTGCACCTCTCAATGGAAGTCCTGAATACATACCAGATACTAATAAATTACGGACAACAATAGCAATATCAATAAATGATTTCATTGAAGCAATAGGTGTCCATAATACTATACTGTCAGATATCACAAGGCTACTAATTACAGCTTTTGAAGAATCAGCTACTGCTAATGATTGTCCGTCTTCTTTTTTAATAACTTTATATTTACCGAATGTGCTACTGTGTTGAACAATTGGTAATAATAAGTTTTGATAAACTCTAATTAACTTATCATGTCCATTATTGTTAACCAAGTCTTTAAACCCTAGAATATCTAAAAATGCAACAATTGTGTTTTCGGAATGAAAACTATTCATAAAAATACCTCCTTCAAATATATTCATTTTCCCCGTTGCGCTCCGCCGCGGTCTTTTCGATATTCATTTTTTCCCCTACCTTTCATCTAACTCATTTTTACATGTAATATATAATATCACTCATTTGGTATGTATATAACAAGTATCTCTTTTAGCTATACCAAAATTAATCTGATTGAATTTATTATCAAAGAGTTTTTGAAGTTATTTATTAACAGTTTTTTGATTGATAGTGAGTTGTCAACCCGCCTGGAGTGAGAGTGATTTGCTAAATGGTTGCGTTCCTTGTTTCGCTCTCTGAACTGATATGTAGTATTGAAAATTCTTTAGTACTTTTTGGGAAGAAAAAAGCCATTACTTGCGTATTACCCATTCCAGTAGCCCCTGGCTGTTTACAGTAATTTTACCTGTGTCCTGAAGGAACCGGATTACCCTTGCAACCCTGTCGGGGTTTGAGCCGGTTGAGTCAATCAGATTCTCAAGGGGTAAGGGTGTTTTGGTTAGTGTGGCTTTAATTTTTTCCAGTATGTTATCGAACTCGTACTTGCTCATGTCAAGCTCATTTCGGGCGGTGCAAACGTCGCATTTACCGCATCGGTAGCTGTCGGTTTGGCCAAAGTACTCACTTAGGAATTGGCTCCTGCACTTGGCCTGGCTTTGGGCGTACTGAAGCATGGCGTTCATTCGGGCACGGTATCGCTCCCTCAGCGTTTGGTAGCGTTCGGGTTCAATGCGCAGGTTTTTATCGTCGAGCCTCTCCTCGATAAATATTACCAAGGGTGTGCGTTTTTTGGGGATGTAGTTAAGGATTTTCTGGCGCGATAAGGTTTTCAGGTTCTCAAATACCTTATCGGCTGGCAGTCCGGTAGTTTTGGAAAGGAATTGCTCATCAATCCTTACGTACTGTGAAAAAACGCCTGGCAGCAGCCTTAGCAGCACCTTGATAAACTTATCCATTTCGGCATGGGCAACCTGATACCTGTATAGCTCCTGTTTGTTCACCAGGAACATGATGCGGCTTGGGTTGTCGAGCTCATCGGTGAGCTCAATGTATCCTTCCTGCTCAAGTATTTTTAGGGAGTTGTATGCAACCACCATGTTAAGCTTGTAGGTGGAGCAGAAATCGATAAGGTTAAAATCGTAAACCTCGCCTTTTCCGGCACCGTAGGCTATGTTTAGGTACGAGCCCAGGGCCTGGTAAATCCTTTTAATTTCATCGGGTGGGGGAAAGTTTGCCTCGAGCCGTTGCTCAATCCTTAGCGAATCGGACTCGTTGTAAAGCAAAACCGCGTACGAGAGTTTTTGGTCTCTCCCGGCACGTCCGGCTTCCTGAAAGTAGGCTTCGGGGGAGTCGGGTAGGTCAATGTGAACCACAAAGCGCACATCGGGCTTGTCAATTCCCATTCCAAAAGCATTGGTGGCTACAATTATCCGGGTTTTCCCGGTTTGCCAGTCGTTCTGCTTGGCGTTGCGCATTTCCATGGTAAGGCCTGCGTGGTAAAAATCGGCAGCATGCCCGGCGCGCTGTAACATTAAAGCAATTTCCTTGGTTTTGTTTCTGTTCCGTACGTAAACTATACCGCTTCCGGGTATGTTATCAACTATTTTGAACAGGTACTTTTCTTTATCCTCCACATTGCGCACCAGGTAAACCAGGTTATCGCGAGCAAAGCTCATGCGGAAAACCTTGCCGTTACGGAAATGTAGTTTCTCCTGAATATCGTCAACCACCTCAGGTGTGGCCGTGGCTGTAACTGCCAAAAATGGGGCCTCGGTTAAAATGGAACGAAGTTCAGCAATTTTCAGGTACGATGGACGGAAATCGTAGCCCCACTGTGAAATGCAGTGCGCCTCATCGATGGCTACCATGCAAACCCGCATTTTGCGGATTCGTTCGCGGAATATGGCAGTGGATAATCGCTCGGGCGAAACGTATAGGAACTTCACTTCGCCATAAATGCAATTGTCGAGGGTAATGTCAATCTCGTGCTGGGTCATGCCTGAATATATAGCTACAGCGCTTATGCCCCGTTTTTTCAGGTTTTCAACCTGATCTTTCATCAAGGCTATGAGGGGTGAAATAACCAGGCATATGCCTTCCATGGCAAGGGCGGGCACCTGAAAGGTGATGGATTTACCGCCGCCGGTTGGCATCAGGGCCAGGGTGTCGTTCCCATTGTAAGCCGATTCAATGATATCGAGCTGAATGGAACGAAATGATGTGTAGCCCCAGTACTGCTTGAGTATATCCTCGAACTTTCCCATAGAAACAAAGATACGAAAAATAGTGTTTGGTGTTTAGTGTTTAGTGTTTAGTGGATAGTGTTTAGTGTTTAGTGTTTGGTGTTTAGTGGATAGTGTTTGGTGGAGCTCAATGTTCCATGTTCCTCTAACTTCTTCTAACTTCCTCTAACTTCCTCAGAATTCTTCCGTTTCACGGTTAACGTTTCACGGTTCACGGTTCACGAACATAAACTCTCTCTAACCCCCTCATATCCCCAATTCTTCTTTTCACTTTTCACTTTTAACTTTTAACTTTTCATGTCACTTAGGTAAAAAAAGAAGACATCCGGAACGTTTTAAGCGCCCCGGATGTCAACCACCTAACCTATTGTAAACCTAAACCAAAACCTAATTATATGAAAATTTCATTGTTTCAAGTATGGAGCATGCCTCAAACCTATCGGCACGCATAAGCTCGTTGTAGGTTTCCTCAAAATACCTCTGGTAAGCCTTTGATGTGTAAACCTCCATGTTTAAGGCATCCACGTTCAAATTATTGCTAAGGTAAGTAGGCATCTTCTCGTTAATTATCATTTGCTCCGATATACAATCAATTCTTATGCCAGAACTTTTCTCAAAGTTTAAGATGTACTTACTATCGTTATTTAGGAACGAACGCAGCTTGAGCATTAGCTTGAGGTACGAAATGCTTTGGCGCCTAATGTCAAAATGGCGAATTAGCGCCGGAACAAGCTCGTCCGATGAATGTTCGGGGTTGTTTTGCAGGTGAACAGTAACCTCCTGCGAAACCTTCTCAAGCTGCACCAGCGAGTATGAAAGCTTCTCGTCAAGATTTCGAATCAAGCTATGTATTACCTCGTTGCTCATTAACCAATCCGTTTAATGTAAATTTATTTCATAAACGTTTAAAAGTCAATTTTGTTAGGGTGATTTTGGTCAACTTTAGTTAAAAAATGACTAAACAACCGTTAAAATTTATCAATTTGCAAAATGTTGATAGTCAGAATAATAAGCATAAATGGTGTAACAATCGATTGTTAAAAGCAAAAACCTTATTGGTTGTAAACGGAATTGATATAGATTTGTACGCTCGTTTGAATGAGTAGATGTTAAAAAAATAAAATATTTTGTAACTGGCATTAGGACAATTATATATGGCTGTTTTTAAAAATAAGAGGCTTGTTTATGCCAAGATTAGTTTAAATTTGTGGGTTTAAATAATTAAAAGGTTTGCTAAATAGATGTTTAACTTATAAATAATCAGTACCAATGAAAATTCTTGTTTGTATTAGCCACGTACCCGATACCACAACCAAGGTGAAGTTTGTAGATGGCGATACTAAGCTCGACACTAATGGGATACAGTGGGTAATTAACCCCTGGGATGAACTATCGTTAACCCGGGCTTTGGAGTTAAAGGATGATGCCAGTACTGGCGTAAAAAGCGTTACTGTTGCACATGTTGGCAATGCCACTACTGAGCCTACCATTCGTAAGGCTTTGGCAATTGGTGCCGACGATGCCATCCGTGTTAATGCTGAACCTACCGATGCATACTATGCTGCAGCCCAACTGGCCGAGGTGGTTAAAAAGGAACAATTTGATATCGTTATGTGCGGGATTGAATCGAGCGATTACAATAACTCTGCGGTAGGGAGCATGCTTGCTGAATTCCTCGGTATTCCATCGGTTTCAGCTGTATCGAATATAAAGGTTGAGAATGGTCAAGCAATTATAACCCGTGAAATAGATGGTGGTAAGGAAATTCTTACCGTGCCAACTCCTTTTGTTGCAATAGTGCAGAAGGGTATTGCCAAGGAGCCCCGTATTGCTGCCATGCGCGGTATAATGATGGCTCGTACAAAGCCCATCAAACTGTATGAACCTGTTGCAGTTGATGCGCTAACGGAGTATGTTAAGTTTGAAATGCCCAAACCCAGGGCAGCTTGTAAGTTTGTGGATCCCGAAAATCCCAAAGAACTTATTACGTTACTCCAAAACGAGACCAAACTCATTTAAGGTTTAACCAAAAAAAATGTAAAAACATGTCAGTACTAGTATATACCGAGAATTGGGACGGCAAATTCAAGAAATTATCGTTCGAACTTGTTTCGTACGCCGGCAAGTTAGCCGAAATGATGGGGACTACCACCACTGCAGTTACAATTGGCGAGGTGTCCGACGATGAGCTTAAACTACTTGGCAAGTATGGTGCCGATAAGGCTATTTGCCTAAAGAGCGATAACCTGAAAAACCTCGATAGCCAGCTATACACTAGCGCTATTGCTCAGGTTGCTCAGTCTGAAGGTAGCAAGGTGATTGTAATTGCTAACAATAACAGCGGTAAGGCCATTGCACCCCGTTTATCGGTAAGGCTTAAAGCTGCATTGGGTTCGGGAGTATCGCAACTTCCGCTAAACCTATCGCCATTTACCGTTTACAAACGCGCTTTTTCAGGCGGTGCTTTTGCGCAGGTAGTGCTTAAAACCGATATCAAAATTATTGCTCTTACACAAAACTCTTTCGATATTGTTGAGAACAGCAAAGATGTTAAGATTGAGAGGGTTGATGCTCAGGTTGACGCACCAAAAACTGTGGTTAAGGATGTTCAGAAGCAAACCGGTAAGCTGCTTTTAACCGATGCCGAAATTGTTGTATCGGGTGGCCGCGGAATGAAATCGCCCGATAACTGGGGGCCAATAGTTGAGCTTGCCGAATTGCTTGGCGGAGCCACAGCATGTTCGCGCCCAGTTTCCGATGAAGGATGGCGCCCTCACGAGGAGCACACCGGACAAACCGGTAAAATTATTGCTCCTAACCTTTACATTGCAGTTGGTATTTCAGGAGCAACACAGCATATTGCAGGTGTTAGCGGTTCCAAGTACATAGTTGCCATTAACAGCGATAAATCCGCACCAATTTTTGAGGTAGCCCAGTACGGTATTGTAGGCGATGCCCAAAAGGTTTTACCAAAACTGGTTGAGGCTGTTAAAGAGATAAAAGGCAAGTAGCACACCATAATTGCAAATCATAAAACATGAACCTGCTGCGTTTGCAGCAGGTTCTTAGGCAAAATAAAGGCATTTACTCCAGATGTTTGTTTTTACCAACAAACCATTGTAAACCAAAAACCAAAAACATGACCAAACAAATAGTATTTGCCATAGCCCTGCTGGTTACCATCGGTGTTTTTGCTTACACCATATCCCGAATTATAAGGTTTTTCATGCTTACACGAAAGGGATTTGCGGTAAATAAGCTGGGTAAAAGGCTATGGGTTACCCTTGAGGTAGCCTTTGGGCAAACCAAAATTTTTCGCAGGCCAGTTATTGGATTAATGCATGCCCTTGTGTTCTGGGGCTTTTGTGTGATCCTCTTTGGCAGTATCGAAATGGTAATCGACGGGTTATTTGGCGTTGAGAAGTCGCTAAGCGTTCTTGGAGCATTCTACAATTTCATGATGGCCACCGGCGATATTTTTGCCCTTCTGGTTGCCATTTCAATAGTGGTATTCCTAATCCGAAGGGTATTTCTTCATATCAAGCGTTTTGAGGGCATTGAAATGAAGAAGATTTCGCATATTGATGCGAATGTGGCTCTTTCAATTATTCTGGTTCTCATGCTCTCGCTAATGGGAATGAATGCTGCATACCTTAAGTGGGTTGAGCTAGCAGGGCATGAAGTGCATGGGGTTTACCCCGTTAGCCAACATCTCACCTGGTTATTCATTGGGATGTCAGTTGATACTGTATTTACCCATTACCAGATTTACTGGTGGACACATATTCTGTTAATCTTCCTGTTTGCAAACCTATTGCCTTACTCCAAGCATTTCCATGTGTTCATGTCGGTACCCAACGTATTCCTCTCGCGGCTTGAGCCGCTTGGCAAATTGCCAAACATGGATAATGTAACCCGTGAGGTAAAGCTGATGATGGATCCCAATGCAGCATTTGCAGCACCTGCAACCGATGCTCCAATTGAGCGATTTGGTGTGAAAGATGCAGAGGATGTAGTATGGAAAAGCTATTTTGATGCCTTATCGTGCACCGAGTGTGGGCGCTGTACATCGGTATGCCCTGCTAACATTACAGGAAAAAAACTCTCGCCCCGCAAGGTGATGATGGACCTGCGTGCCCGAATGAAGGAGAAAGGTCCTATGATGCTTAAAAATGGGCGCGATTACACTGATGGGAAATCGCTTGTACGCGATTACATTAGCGAGGAGGAGCTATGGGCATGTACCACATGCAATGCATGCGCACAGGAGTGCCCCATTAACATTGATCATCCCAAACTCATTGTTGATATGCGCAGGTACCTGGTGATGGAGGAAGGGTCGGCACCCGGTGAGCTCAAGGCCATGTTCAACAATATTGAGAACAATGGTGCCCCCTGGCAGTATTCGCCTGAGGACCGCTTGGTTTGGGCAAAAGATCTTGAGGTTAACGTACAGTAGCATTGCGTTCCCTGCTATCAGTATCAACTTAAACTAATTGGAAAATGGAAACTCGCAAAATAGAAATCCCGGTTATGGCCGACCTCTTTGCCCGAGGCGAAAAGCCCGAATACCTTTTTTGGGTTGGCTGTGCCGGCGCTTACGATGACCGCTATAAGAAAGTGGCTCGTGCTTTTGCCAAAATACTGGTTCACCTAAACGTAAGCTTTGCCGTATTGGGCAAGGAGGAGACCTGCACGGGCGATCCTGCCCGTAGGGCTGGAAACGAGATGCTATTTCAGATGCAGGCCTTACAGAATATTGAACTTTTTAAGGCATACGAAGTAAAGAAGGTGATAACTATTTGCCCCCACTGCTATAATACCTTTAAGAATGAGTATCCCGATTTGGGTGCCGACTTTGAGGTTATCAGCTATATCGATATCCTGAATAAGTTTATTGACGAGGGCAAATTGAGTATCAATACCGATAAATTCAAGAATGCCAAAATCACATACCACGACCCTTGTTATTTAGGTCGTGCCAATGGTATTTACGAGCAGCCACGGGCTATACTTAAAAAGTTGGGTGGCGAACTAGTAGAGATGGAGCGCAACAGGAGTTTTGCCCTGTGCTGTGGCGCTGGTGGCGCTCAAATGTTTAAGGAGGCCGAACATGGTAACAAGGAGGTTTTCCTGGAGCGTATGGATGATGTTTTAAAGGTTGACCCCAACATCATTGCAACGGCTTGCCCCTTCTGCATGACCATGATGACCGATGGTATCAAGTACAAAAATCAGGAAGAGAAGATGCGAAACCTCGATATTGCTGAACTTATTGCAGAATCGCTAAATCTATAACTAATCAATAAACCAAAAACAGCTATGAGCGAAAGAAAATTGCTAAAAAGTGGCGAATTTCTTGTAAATGAGATTGACGCTAACGATATTTTTATTCCCGAGGAATTCAATGAGGAACAGCGGATGATAGCCCAAACCTGTCGCGATTTCATGGAGGCTGAAGTTTTCCCTCGCCTGAACGATATCGACAAGGGCGATCGTGAGCTGATGAGGAGCATTTTGCAAAAATCGGGCGAGCTTGGTATGCTGGGCATTGCAGTGCCTGAGCAGTATAATGGTTTTGGGCAAAACTTTGTAACCCAAATGCTTGTTGCTGAAACTACAGGGGCTGGATATTCATTCTCCGTGGCCTACATGTGCCATTGCGGAATTGGTACAATGCCCATTCTTTACTACGGCAACGAGGAGCAGCGCCAAAAATATGTATCGCGTCTTGCAACTGGTGAACTAATAGGATCATACTGCCTAACGGAACCCGGTGCAGGTAGCGATGCCAACTCCGGAAAAACCACAGCAAAGCTATCGGAAGATGGTAAGTACTACATCCTGAACGGTCAAAAAATGTGGATTACCAACGCTGGCTTTGCCGATACACAGGTTGTTTTTGCCAAGGTGGATAACGACCGAGTCCTGAGTGCATTTATAGTTGAAAGCAAGTGGCCAGGCGTTGTAATTGGCCCCGATGAGCATAAAATGGGTATCAAGGGCTCATCAACCGCTCAAATCTACTACAACGATGTAAAGGTGCCTGTTGAAAATATGCTAGGTAACCGCGGCGAAGGTTTCCGTATTGCCCTTAGCATTTTGCACATGGGACGAATGAAGTTGGGTGCCAATGTGATTGGTGCTGCTAAAGAAACCATAACCCAGTCGGTTCAGTACGCCAATGAACGTAAGCAGTTCAATACCAAAATTGCAAACTTTGGGGCTATCAAGCATAAGCTAGCTGAAATGGTTATTAGGGCCTATGCTCACGAATCGGCCATTTACCGTGTAAGCCAAGATATTGATGACCTGATTGAAAAGTATAAGGCTGAGGGTTGTGAGTATGGCCGTGCTGCCATTGATGCCATTAGCCACTACGCCGTTGAGGATGCCATTCTGAAGGTGAACGGTTCCGAGATGCTCGACTTTGTGGTTGATGAGGGTGTTCAGATTCACGGCGGAATGGGCTACTCAGCTGAGATGAACGTTGAGCGCGGTTACCGCGATTCGCGTATTAACCGAATCTTTGAGGGTACCAACGAGATCAACCGCTTGCTGGTAATTGATACTGCCATTAAGCGCTCCCTCAAGGGCGATTACGATTTGATGGGGCCTGCTGAGCAGCTATACAATAGCCTCGATAGCATTGTGGCTGAAGCGGGTTCGAGCGATTACTATGACCAAAAAATGCAGACCATAAGGAACTTCAAAAAGGTTGCCATGCTGGGTATTTATGGAGCAAACAAGGCTTTTGGTAAGCAGTTTGCAACTGAACAGGAGGTTCAGAACAACCTGAGCAATATCATCATGGATCTGTATGTGGCCGAGTCGCTTGCTCTAAGGGTTAAGAAGCTGGAAAGTAAGGGTCATCAAAATATCAATATCTATAAGGATATTGTTGATGTGTTTGTTTACGATGCTGCTGGCCGCATTCGTAAGAATGCCATGGATGCAGCAAACTCCTTTGCTGCTGAGCCCGAACTTAGTAAGTTAACTGCTGCAATTGACAGGCTTTGTAAGGCTCCATCGGTAAATGTAAAGGATGCCCGCCGCCGCATTGCCGATAAACTTATTGAAGACAACGAGTATATGTTCTAGTAGTCTTAGTAAAAGTTAAGAAGCTACCCAAGGGGTAGCTTCTTTCTTTTTTAACTTTATCGTTTAATTGGGATTGCCTCAATAAGTCAGAAGTGAAGAGTATTTTATGTGCTTCTATTGGCTAATCCCCTCAAAATTTTTTCCATAGCCACATTTCAATTTAATCTCAATACTTTCGATTTGATGTTGTTTAGTTAAGGTTATTTGTCATGTTGAGCTAAGCGAAACATCTCATGGGATCGATTAGAGATCCTTCGCTGCGCTCAGGATGACTGGCAGAGTTGACAGTTGATAGTTGATGGTTGATAGTGAGAAAAAGCATTTCACGAAACACCAAACTCCAAACACCCCTATACACTGTACACTGCACACTATTCAATAGATCCTTCGCTATGCTCAGGATGACAAATGAGTTCATTCGTGTTCGTTACTCGTGAATCGTTGTTCCTTATAAGTGAAACTATTGTCATGCTGAGCTCGTCGAAGCATCTCTTACTGCTTTTATCTCTTATTTAATGAGATTCCCCAAACAACACGGAGTGCCATACGCAGAGGCATAAAAGCCTGACCCGGCAATGGGTCGAGGGTGAAACGTGGCGGTGGGCCTAGTAAGCGATACCACATGAGTCACGCCGTAGGCGTGGCGAATAGTATCGCGTGGCAGTTCCACCCGCGGGGTACCCATCGGGTCGGGCTTTTCAGCCTTGATTTTCTTTGGTTCTTTCTTGTATCAAGACAAGAAAGAACGTGTAAATCGCTCTTTGCAATGCTTTTCTGTTGCGATGCAAAGCCTCACCCTTGCTCTTTGGAAAATGTATTGAGTGCATCGCAACACATGAGGGAGAAGCCATTGGGTTACAAATGTTTCGCCCCTACGGGGCGGGAAGCGTTGCTCGTTGTTCGTTGTTCGTTGGTTCATGAAATTGACCTCACCCCCTCCCCTCTCCTGACAGGAGAGGGGCGAAGCAATAAGGAAACCTTATTGCAGGGCTAAAGTCTCCCCTCTCAGGGGAGATTTAGAGGGGTCATCTAGGTTGAATGTGAGATACGACCTCACCCCAGCACTTTTCCCTGAGAGGGAATGGAGCGGAAGAAGCAAGCAGAGGCATAAAAGCCTGACCCGACAATGGGTCGGGGGTGGAACGTTGCGGTAGGATTAGTAAGCGATACCAAATGAGCCACGCCACAGGCGTGGCGAATTGTATCGCGGGGCAGTTCCACCCACGGGGTACCCATCGGGTCGGGCTTTTCAGCCTTGATTTTCTTTGGTTCTTTCTTGTATCAAGACAAGAAAGAACATGTAAACCGCTCTTTGCAATGCTTTTCTGTTGCGAAGCAAAGCCTCACCCTTGCTCTTTGGAAAATATAATGCGTGCATCGCAACACATGAGGGAGAAGCCATTGGGTTACAAATGTTTCGCCCCTACGGGGCGGGAAGCGTTGCTCGTTGTTCGTGAATCGTTGTTCGTGAAGCTATTGTCATGTTGAACTAAGCGAAACATCTCATGGGGTCGAATAGAGATCCTTCGCTACGCTCAGGATGACATGCAGAGTTGACAGTTGATAGTTGATGGTTGATAGTGAGAAAAAGCATTTCACGAAACACCAAACTCCAAACACCCCTATACACTGTAAACTGCACACTGTAAACTATTTAATAGATCCCTCGCTGCGCTCATGATGACAGGCATGTATATTTTTGTTAACTAATCGACATTGAATTGAGATCCATCAATTCGCTCAGAAAAAAAAGAGTTTCGCGCTGTTATTGCTAAAGAATTTCTGAATTGTTTTTACATTTGTACTAATTTTACTCTTTTACAGCGTTTAATGTGATTAAAAGCAGCAAAGCAGTTTTAGGCAAAGGAGATCAGCAAAGGTCAAAAAAAACAAACATTCATCTTAAACTTAAACTTATCCATTATGTATTTTGAGCCAATACCGTATTTTTACGACCCTATAGATAGGATTGCTATAATAGTAAAACCCAAAAAGCCTTTTTTTGATTGGTTGAACTCCGTATTTCCAGAAGATGAACCAATTACAACTAAGGACGACAACAATGTCTACCTATTAAGGGAAATGGATGATAATGAAGCAGTACTAAAATGGGTTAAGAAAAACTATGATAAAATTTTTATAAATGAGCTTAACGATTGGTATACTGACGAAGAAGGATGGCCAAAAAATAGGACATATAAAATGTTTGCAGAATGGTTTGATATTGAAATATGCTCCATGGTATTAGACCTTGAAGATTTTCCAGTGAATAAGGGTTAGCCCTCGCATAAACAGATAACCGAATAAGCCATTTGACAACTTCTCTTAATTTAGTTAACTTTGCTCTATGAATCCGATAGAGAGAAGTATTGATAAAATTAGAGACTTGTGTTTAAAACACAAAGTCAAAAGGTTATTTGTATTTGGCTCCATATTGACTAATAGATTTAAAAAGAATAGCGATATTGACCTGGTAGTTGATTTTCAGGACGTAGATCTTTATGAATACGCTGACAATTACTTTGACTTAAAAGAATCGTTAGAAAAACTACTTAACCGCAATGTGGATTTGCTAGAGGGAAAAGCTATAAAAAATCCGTATTTAAAGCAAACCATTGATTCATCAAAGCAACTAATTTATGGATAGTGAAATTAAAACTTAGCTCTACGATATTCTACAATCCATTAAATAGATTGAAAGTTACTTTGAAGACATACCAAAGAAATTCGATAAATATATTTACGACATTAGAAAAAAAGAGCGATTGAAAGGAATATTGAAATTATTGGTGAAGCCGCTAATAGAATAGTTAAACGTGATAAAAACTTCCATTTGGAAAACATCCAAAAAATCATTGAAACACGAAACAGAATTGCACATGGCTACGATAAAATATCTGACGATTTAATTTGGAGTATCGTTATTAATCACTTGCCAAAGCTGAAAGAAGAAATTAAATCAAAACTTGAGGAATAAAACTCTTATGCACGCCGATATGTAATCCATGCGTAATTTCCAGTTTGGCTAGGGCTGTAAAAGGCAATTAACAGAAAACGTACGGAGGAGGTTCCCGCAGAGTACGGCGAAACAAGTTATGCCGCCGTTAAACTATCGGTGGCAGGTTGCGCCGTATTTTTTTCATTAAGCTACGCAGCATATCCAGCAAGAATAGTTTAGGCATAGGCACCTAACGCTAGGGATTTTAAGCATACTATTTTCTATTCCATTACAAAGGTTTAACCGCTACGCGGTAATTGGACTTACTAAGTACGATTTTTACTAATTCCTAAAAACTTTTGTCGGACTCCTGAAAAATTAATTTATCTGCTCAATTCTCCTCTAACTTCCTCTAGCTCCATCATATTCTCCTTTTAACTTTTAACTTTTAACTAGTTCCAACTTCCTCTAACTTCCTCTAACTCCATCATATTCTTCTTTTCACGTTTCACGAACTCAAACATCCTCTAACTTCATCATATTCCGATTATTCCGAATCATTCCGAATCATTCCCCTAAAGTTAGCCCGGTAGAATTAGTTAATACAAGGAACTTAGGATTAATACTTTTCACTTTTCCCGCATCTATCGCAAAACTCAAAAATTAATTTTTTTAGCTGTTCAATATCTAAGGGTTTTGTGATATAGGCATCGAACACCTCCCTGTTCTTTTCAATATCGTCAAGGGTAGCATAAGCAGTTTGGGCTATTACGGGTAGAGTAGGTTTTAGCTCTTTAATGAGCTTAGTGGCCGATACTCCGTTGAGTTCCGGCATTTTAATATCCATGAGTACCAGGCAGATTGAATCTTCGTTTTGGCAAAGTTCTACAGCTTTGCGGCCATTATCGGCGTGTAGGAGCTGAAAGTCAAAATCTTTTAGCACCGCTTTTAGCAGCTTGAAGCTATTTATATCGTCCTCGGCCACAAGAATTGTTTTCATTTCGGAGTTGTTCGTTTGTGATTGGATACTAATACCTTTACTCTCTTTACTAGTTATTGGGTGATATGGTAGTGTAAAGTAAAAGGTTGCCCCTTGCCCTAGCTCTGATTCAACCCATATAGCACCGCCCATTAAGTTTAAAAAGCCTTTACAAATTGATAAACCCAATCCGGTTCCCCCATACTCAGCATGGATATTCTCATCGGCCTGGGTAAAGCGTTCAAAAATCACATCTTGCTTTTTACCTTCAATTCCTATGCCAGTATCCTTGACGTAGAATTCCAGGTTGCTGCTTTTAAGCCTATAACCAAATTCAATAGAGCCATTGTGGGTAAACTTCACAGCATTTAAAAGCAAGTGGTATAGTACTTGTCTAAGCTTTAGTTCATCGATAAAAATTTCATCTTCTTTATCGGAAAACTCCTTGTAAACCCTCAATTCAACTGGTTTATTGGCAAGTTTTGCAGAAAAAGTATGGTAAAGTTCATCGAGTAGGGTATTCAGGTGTATGTTAGTGTTGGTTATTCGTTCCTGTCCGGTTTCAATGGATGAAATTGTTATGATATCGCTGATGATAGAAACTAATTGCTTGCTTGAATCCTGAATGATTTGAATGAACTTTTTAGATTCGTCGGCTGAGATATCAATGTTATTGAGCATTTGCGAGAAACCATAAATTGCGTTTAAGGGTGTTCGCACTTCGTGACTTAGGTTATGAAGAAATGCCGTTTTGAGTCTGCTGGCCTCCTCGGCTTTTTCCTTAGCTCCGGTAAGCATCAGGTTACTCTCACGTAACGCTTCGGATGTTGCGAAAAGTTCCTCGTTGGTTGCCCGTAGCTCCTCTTCGGATGTTTGCAGCTCATAGTACATTTTTTGGAGTTCACGCTCTTTCTGTTCAGCACTTTCCTTAGCTAATATGAGCTGATGCTCGTACCTTAGCCTGTCGAAAATGTTGTAAATCAAATAGGAAATAAGTATCAAGCCAGCAATTAAAAGGCCAAGGGCAATGTTATGGAGGGAAATTGAACGTAGAGTGGCCTCACGCATATCCAATTGAACCATTATTGACCACTGGGTGTCGCTCTTACCAATACGAATGGGGTAGAAGGTTCTAAAAACCTCACTTTTAGTATAGTTACAAACGGTTTCATAGCTCTGCTCCAGCCCTGATTTCACAATGTACCTGGCAAGGGTATCGTTAGTCCCAGCAAGCGAGAAAATATTTTTGCCAATGAATGCGGTGTCCGGATGAGTAACAATTTCGCCATCCGATGATATTAGCGACAGGTGACCTTTGGTTTGTAGTTTAATTTCCGATAATTTTCTTTGCAAATAGTTAAGGTCGAGGTCAATACCATAAACTCCGCAGAACTTATTGTTGATTATTATTGGTACTACAATTGATGTTTCGTAGAATTCAATTGGGTATCCCTGGTACTGATATATGTATGGCTCTAAAACCATTTCGCTATTCCTTTCTTTGGGAATAGTGTAGTAAAACTCATTGTAATCTTCGGGCTCAGTGTACTCAAACACAATGCTATCGGCCATGCGGAAAAAAGTAACCGATAGATGTCCTTCCCTGTCGTAGGGTGGGGTGTTTCGGTATTGCCTATCCTTACCATCGAATGCGTTTGGCTCCCACATAGTCCAAACAGCTAAAAAGTCGGGGTTATCCTTTGTGTAACTATGTATAAGACTCACAATCTCCGACCTGTCGGCTCTCTTTTCGTACAAAACCTTTGTTTGCTTTACTAGCGAACGGGCGGAGTGTATGGCATTGATGAAATACGATTCAACCTGACTTGCAGCATTTTTGGATTGCTGAATGGCAATCCACTTGGAGTCGTTGTAAATAAATCTACGTTGGCGAACACCAATGGTATAGTAAAGGAAAATAAAGATTATGGCAGTTAGAACCGCCGCCGAAACAGATAGAATGAAGTTGGACCGGTAATAGTTCCTTTTCATGATAGATTGTGAAAATAAGTATTGTTTATGGCTTTGGGATTATCTTTTCTATACTTTTCCCTTTTGCCAAATCATCAACCAGCTTGTCCAGGTAGCGTATTTTTTGGGTTAAAGGATTCTTGATTTCCTCTACCTTTATTCCGCAAACCTTTCCGGTTATTAATTCCGCATTGGGGTTGATTGTTGCAAGCCGGAAAAACTCCTCAAAGGTTACATTTTGCTCAATGAGACTTTCCAGCGTAGCAGTGTCAAAACCCGTAAGCCATTTAATGATAATGTTTAGCTCCTCGCGAGTTCGCCCTTTCCTTTCAATCTTGGCAAGATAAAGGGGGTAAACCCTTGCAAATGACATGCTTGCAATTTTGCTGTCGGAATCCATTTCCTTTACAATGGTATTTGTATAACATGCTAAATATATGGTGATAGTAATGCTTTTCAAAATATAAATCGAACTTTTTTGTTTTTTTTTCTTTAGAGGTGTTTTTTGTCTAAGGTGTTGATATTAGCGAATATAATTGTTTTGTGTAAATTTTATTTTATTGTTAATTGGACGAAAAAGGGTGAAAATCGATAAAATTTCGTTTAAATAGTTGATGTGTTCTGGATTTCAAGAAAGTTTGTTTAATGAGCAGTTAAGCCATCCGAGAATTCATTAGTATTAATGAATCAATGTTGTTTATTTTCATAGGAATTGGTTAAAACCCTGCAATTTCATTGCAGGTACTTTAGTTTCTATAAATTTCATAGATTTACAGAATG
>NZ_JBGCUE010000020.1 GCF_041102575.1 Tenuifilum sp. 4138str
GTGTTGTACTCAATGAGTGCCGGATGCCCTCCGCCACCCGTTCTTATAATAGTCAGGTAGCCACGCCTTTTGTCGTTCTCATATTGATTATAGGTGAGTCCAGACTGGAGCCACTCGTCAACCGTTATACATAGTATGCCATTGTAGTACTGGGGCATGGCTGCTTTTTTATTAAAATGCCGGTCTGTTCCCGGCTGTCAGGCGCAACTGGGCAGTGTTCCGTGCGCCGCGGCCATTCACCTTCACCACGGCCATGGTGCTGTCGCTGCCCATTACGGCATACTCCATGTCTGCAGCCCGTGGTCCATCATCTGGGTTGTTCCCGCAGCCCCATTCGATAGGGAGGCATCGCGCCAGTTGCGGGATATTTGCCATGATGAGTCTGCTATGCATACCCATAGGGTTGTTAAGCTTTTGAAATTGTAGTTGATTGCGTTTTTAGTATCTCGGCCTCCATCCTATTGCTGATGCCCTTTCGGCGGCACTCCACCAACTTCTCAATGGCCTCAAGCACCATGGGGTGTAGGGTTCTATCGCCCTTGATCATGGCCCGAACCGTATGGTAGCTGTACCCCGTGGCACGGGCTATAATGGCCGCATCGCCGCGCTTTAGAAATCCTTTTAGCTGTTTTAATTTGACCTCTGTATTCATTTGTATTATCTTTGTTGTTGTCTGTGCAAATATACTTAATATATATTAAGCATGCAAGAAATTACTAAAAATAATTTTAGTATAAATCAAAGAATAATCCAATTTATTGATTATCTAGGGATTAGTAGATACAGGTTTTCTCGCGAAACTGGTATCTCCGAGGTCAACATACTTAATATATATAAAGGTAAAAATAAGCCAAGTATTGATTTTATAGAAAAAATACTTAATACATATAAAGCATTAAATGCTACTTGGCTGATAACTGGAGAAGGCCCAATGCTAAAGGATAGAGAATCCAACGGACATGTCGAAGCATCCGAGCACATAACAAGATTTCCCGTCAAAACTGATAGGCCTATGACCAGCGTACGTATACCCCTGTACAGCGTTGATGCCATTGCCGGTGTGGTTGAGGTGTACGAGCAAATATCAGACAATGATCCCATTGCGTACCTCGAGATACCCAACCTGCCCAAGTGCGACGGGGCCATATACGTGGTGGGCGATAGCATGTATCCGCTCCTTAAGAGTGGGGACATTATTATATATAAGGTACTGAACAACATCCAAAACATTCTTTGGGGCGAGATGTACCTTTTATCCATTGTTCAGGATGGTGATGCCTTCATTACTGTTAAGTACGTGAAACAATCGGCTTCTCCCGGGTGGGTCACCCTAATCAGCTACAATGAGCACCATCAGCCCAAGGATTTTCCAATTGAATCGATACGATTTGCAGCACACGTTAAGGCATCAGTTCGCATTAACTCCATGGGGTAACGATCCACACGCACACATTTTACATCCATACACCATATATTACACTGATATAGTGCATTTTATATACTATTACTTTATATGCGTTTACGGAATTATCCCCCCCTCTATTTTACTTTTTATCCGTTTTTTTTTCCTATTTTCTGGAATTATCCCCCTTTTATCGCCCTTTTTTTTTCCCACTTTTGACCGCCCAGCTGACCGCCCAGCTGAGCGTCCAGCTGCCCCCTAACCCATTTTTTTACAATTTTCAACCCCATTTAAATGCAACAAAAAAACCCCTTTTAGAAAGGGGCTTAAAATGTCATCCATTCCTTATAATTTCTTGTATTTTAAAGAGCCAATGTTTAACCTTAATGTCGCTTTTTAGTGTTAATTTAACCGCATATATTAACCCAGTTTTAACCCATTTGGTACATTTTGTTTTAAGTGAGAATTTCGTATGTATCTAATTATCAGCCATGTGTATTTTCAAAAATTGTACATTTTGTTTTGGGGGCCATACTTAGCATTACAAGGGTGCACCCCTCCACCACGTCAATTCCATGTTCTCGGGCAAGTTTTTCCAGCTCAGGGTTTTCAGTTCCTGGGTTAAAAATTAGACGTTTGGGTTTGAGGTTGATGATATAGTTGTAGTATGGAGCCTGATTACGTGCGCTGAGATATAGTGTTATGGTGTGAATATCTGGTATATCCTGTAGTTCGGTATGAATCTCAATATCATCAACCATCCCTTTACGTGCACCGATTGCTACTACCTCAATACCATGTTTCTTAAGGCTTCGTATGGCTAGGTACGAGTAACGCTCAGGTTTTTGACTGGCGCCTAGTACCAAAGTTTTTGGAAGAATATCGTTTCCTACCTCCATACAGCTAATTCTTTCTCAGAAGAACTACGGCATAGGCCGTTACGCCTTCCTCGCGTCCAACAAAACCAAGTTTCTCGGTAGTAGTAGCTTTTATTGAAATTTGCTGTGGCTCAACATCTAATGCTTTGGCAAGTTCAGCCTGCATTTTGGGTATATAATCCTTTACCTTTGGGCGTTGTAGGCAGATGGTTGAGTCGATGTTTCCAATGGTGTAACCTATTTGGGCAATTATATCCATTGTTTTCCGTAAAAGTATTTTACTATCGATACCCTTTAAAGAGGGATCGGTATCGGGGAAATGGACACCTATATCGCCCAGGTTGGCTGCACCCAGCATGGCATCGCAAATGGCATGGATAAGGGCATCGCCATCGGAGTGACCTAATGAGCCCTTGGTGTGTTCAATTTGAACTCCACCTAGCCAAAAGGGGAGCCCTTGCTGCAGCTGATGAACATCGTAGCCAAAACCTATCCTAAAATCCATTACTTATTCCTATTTGTTCTTGTTCTTGCAGGTTCAAATTCAAAAGAGATTGAAAAGCGAAGGGTATTGGCCATAGGGCTATTGAACCCACCGGTTGGGATTAGGTACGAGAAATCGATATTAAAAACATTGTAACGCAATCCAGCCCCAAGTGTGATATACTTACGGTTCCCCTTATTTTGGCTCTCATGGAAGTATCCTGCCCTAATGGCAAACTGTCTTGCGTACCAGTACTCAACCCCAGTGGCAATGTATATTTCCTGCATTTCCTCCTTGAAACCACCTGGGGCGTCGTAAAACGATTGAATCATACCCTGCACAACCGATACGTTTGGATCCATTCCGCTTACAATCTCATCCTGGCTGTTGTAAACAGGTGGAGTAGGAACTAGCAGCTTGTTTAAATCCAGTAGATACGAAAAGCCATTGTATTGGTCGATGTTAAGCGATAACCTTCCACCAACCCTTAGGTTAATGGGTATAAACTCCTTTTGTGGATCCTCATTATACGATAGTTTTGTTCCAATATTGGAGATATTACCACCAATTGCCATTTCGCCACTTTTCCCGGCAAGGTTAATAGCGTTCTGGTAGTATACTGCCAAATCGGCTGCAAACGAGGTACCGGGTTTACCGCTACCAGTGCCTGTGGTAGTAAAATTACCGGTTAAATCGGAACGGATGTAACGGAAAGCCATTGCACCGGCAATATGGTCGGAAAACTTACGCGAGTATGCAAAATCGATTGCAAACTCGTTAGGATTAAAGGCCTGGATGTAGTTGTTATTGTTATCCCTGAAGGTGATTTCACCCATTGAGAAGTAAAGCAACGATCCGCTAATGGATTGCATCTTATCAAACTGGTAATAACCGGTTAAATGGGTAAGGTTGATATCGTTAACCAAGTTCCTGAGCCATGGGGTATAGGAGAAACCCATGCCCCACTTTTTACCTTCAATAAATGGAAACTTAGCAGGGTTCCAGTGTTGCGAGTTTACATCGGGTACCGATGCCACTCCGGCATCGCCAAGAGCCGCACTCCGTGAGTCGGGTGCTATGGTTAGGAATGGTACAGCAATGCGCAATGCATTTAAACCACCCGATAGCGATATGGTGCTATCGAACTGAGCCTTAACCGTAGGCTGTAATCCTACTAAAAGAATTGTTGCAATTCCAAAAAATTTCTTAATCATCAACTTAACAATTATGAGTTTGCAAAAATAACATTTATACGGTAACAAATGTAAACGGTGTAATATGATACTTATTGTTTAATATCAAACTAAAGTACAACGAATTTTGTTGTGGCTACCTGCTCACCCTGTACCGATGAAACTTGAATGCGAGCAAAGTAAATTCCCTTTGCAAGTTTCTCCCCGTTGGAGTTACATCCGTTCCATTCAAGTGGCCCTATTCTATAACCTTCGGTATAAATCCCTTTTTTAAGGAGTTCGGCAACTTTAGATCCATTGATGTTGAATATTTCCAGCTTTACATCAAGTTCAGTTTCATTGGTGTTTGTTTCAAAGTAGAACTGCGTGTAATCCTTAACAGGGTTTGGAACACAGTAAAAGTTACCAACCACAAGTTTATCGTCGCCAATTACCCGGAAAACTATTTTGCCGGTATTGCTATTATTAAAGGCATCCCAGGCCTTTACCTCTATAGTGTAAGTTCCAGGAGTTAGACCAGAGAACTGATAGGTTGCTATTCCCTGAGTGTAATCGTCGGTATTGGCTTTGTAAAAATTATTAAGGTTGAATGTTTCGCTTTGCCCGGCTGGATATGTTAATGTTGCGGTAAGATCATGCCCTATACCCGCTCCGGTTGTGTTTATGCCACTCGCATCGGAAAGGTAAACCAGTAGCAGAGGGTTGGAGTTGCAAATACCACCGTTAGTGAACTTGGTATCGTTCAGGAAAATTTTAATTTGAGGGCCTTCACTATCAATGCTTTCAGGGTTACCAATTCCTCCAACAACTATTGAATCGTGAACGCCTAGGGCTGTCTGCATGCCATCGGTTGCAAAAAGACTTATTTTTCCATTCCCGTATGAGAAGTTAATATCTTTTGGTACCGTAAAATCGATACTAAAAGTACCCTGTGAAACAGTTGCTTTCCCTTTAAATATGATATTATCGCGACTTTTAAAGGTCATCGGAGTGCCGCCGTCGTTAGCCAGGGTGGTAATTTCGCGCTCCTTATCGTATAGGGTAACCGAAACGGTTCCATTGAAATTTTCAACAGTTGTGCCAAGGTTATCGGCAATAAACCCTTTAAGGTTTACCTTATTAAGTGCCTTTAGTGTATCAGCTGGCTCTGATGCTGGGCGTTCGTTAATATATGAGATTTTTATGTTGTATGTAGGGTATTTTAGCATCAATGCGGGATCGCCTAATAGGGTGAAGTTGCGTTTATTGTAACCGGTTCCCGATAGTATTTTGGTTATGCGAACCAAATCACCAAGCCTGAGATAGTTGCCATTGGCATCGGTTTTGAAAAGCTGCTGTATAAAGTTGTAGTTTAAAGTGAAGTTTGGGCTTGAGTAAACAAGCCGGGTAGTAGAGAGTAACGCTATTGCACCACCCTTTGGGGTAAGTAGTATCCATTCCCCGGTTGAGGTCATGTGGTAATCGTCAAAACGGCTAAACTCGCAGGTTGCTGTAACAAATAGAGGAAGGCGTTTAGCGTTTTTCCATCCCAACACATCGTTTAGCATTAAAACCTTCTCGTGGGCAAGCCACCTTTCATTCCCATGACCAGTATAGTTTAAAAGCAAAGCGCCATTGTTAACAGCAGAATTGATGGCACTGGTAACATCGGGGTAGCGTTGACCACCCGAAACAACCTCCTGTTGGTAAGCATCGAAAAATATTTTTTGGATATTATATGCCGGGTAATTGGTTTCAATGTACTTTGCCAGCGTGTTGGCATCCTGCATATGAACGTTACCATCCTCGTCGTCGCCTATGAAAACCAATTTGCTTTGCCAGTCGTCAATATCTTCATTCTCCATGTAACTCTTAATTTTGGCAATTAAATTGGCGGCTTGTTCCGGTGAACTAACCGGTAGCCGACCAATTCCAATGTCTACATAGCCTGAGGCTTCGCCTTCATTATCATCGAGTAATCCAAAGAAATCGTCCGATACAAATGACTCAACCCTGTTTATTGAGCGAGGCGACTGGTATGTGGGAATAAAATTAGTATTGACCTGGCTATTGGAAAGGTTATCGAATGAGCCATCGCCGAATAGGAGTAGGTATTTAGGTTTATCGTCGTCGTTAGTTGCGGCTTTATAAAAGTAACGTAGCATATTGCGAATAGCTGCAACATCGGGGTTACCACCCGAAAACTCATTGTAAACCTGGTCGGTAGTATAAACAGCAACTGAGAGGTTGCTTCTTTGTCGGTGGAGTTGAACTAGCTCTTCGGCATAGGTTTTAAAACTTGGATGTGTAACTATAAAGTAATCGAAGAAGCCACTCCCGCGAATATTCTGGTTATCGACATTTGCATACCCTACAACACTGTAGGCTTTATCGGGCTCAAAGGCAATAAAGGTTTTGAGAGTATTGGTAGCTTGCTTGAATGTTATTGTGCCATTGGCGTAGGAAATATTAACCCTTTTGGCCTCATTGATATCAGTAATGTCCCAAACCTGAACGGAGCTGTTTGCATTGCTGATTGTGAACCTGCTAATTCTTCCTGCCCCTACCGATTGAAAATCCTGAAAGGGCAGTTGGGCATTACTATACGATAAGCCATGTCGGCTCTGAATCGATATAAAGTCCAGGAAACCCACTGAACCCGAATTGGGTTTATTGTAGGTAAGGTCAAATGTTAGGTTTTGTCCAACAGTATTACCCGAGAATACTTTTTCGTTTACAGAAACCACATTGGCTAGCTCATCGCCAATTATTACGGAATTTAAAGTTATGCTACCAAGTGTTCCATTATTTGTAAGGGTAAAAGTTGAGGTTGACGAAGATCGTGCCGCTACTCTTACCCATACTTTATAGGTGGAGTTGTTTACTGGGAGTGGTGTTGATACATTGTAGCTGTAGGTGGTTTTTATGTCAAAAATTTCGCCAAACCATTCCCTGCCCGATTTAACAAGGTTTGTATCGTTGCTTTCAAAGGTTGTTACTTGATCGAACTCATTTGTTGCATAATTTTCGGTTTCGGTTGGCGTGTCAGCAAAACCGATGATGCTTTGAGGTTGACTGGTTGTTAAAAAGTAGTAAATGGTTTTGGTGTATCCATGCTTTTCCCATTTCCATGCACTATATGTTTCATTATACGTTAAAGTTTCGGGGCCCTGAGCGTAGAATAGAATATAGTCGCCCTGATTAAAAATGCCGTCGGCACCTTTACTTATTTGTATTGGTATTGGAGCTACCTCATCGAGGTTGCTTTGGGCATTCATAAGGGGTAACGACTTTCCTCCGATTCCCCAAATGCTAATATTTTCTGGGTTGCTAAAACCATACCTTTGTAAATCTTCGAATGAAATCCTATAAATCCCACTTTTTTGCACGCCCACTTTTACCCATTTACCTGAAGCAAGAACCGAGTTCGAAAGCGAGGTACGAATCGTTTTATCAATATTTTTTTCATGGGAACTGATGGGCTCAATTCTGAAGCTAAACGATTCAAGTTTCTCAATTGAGCCAGAGGCATTGTTCCTCATTGCGGGTATTGAAAAAAGCAGAACCCTGTTTGCCCCAACCCTCAAGCTTTTTGTTGTTGGATTTGGTTCAGTTTGAACAATACTAGAATCAAAATCTCTATTGAGTTTACCCCATTTTATATGTGTTATTTCAATTCTGTACTTCTTACTATCGGGAATTGGTATTAATTCGGTATAGTAAGGAACCTTACTGGTTGGGTCAGGAAAATCTTCGCCATTAAACCATAAGCAGTTGATATTTTTTTTGTCGGTTTCAACCCATTCAAGAATTCTGTGGAACTCCTGTGTAAAAGCCCCCAATGCTTGTGTTGTTAATAATATGATGAAAAAAACTGCCCTCATAATTGACTGATGTGTTGCAAAGAAACAAAACTTTGCTTTACCTTTACGTTTGATTCTAACAATAAAAAACGAATAATGTTAGTTATTATTACAAACCAGTTAAATGATATCTAAAAATAGGATTTTTTTATTGTACTTGCTGGGCTTAGTCCTATGTTTTGAAAAATCACATGGTCAAGATCCTGTGTTTTCACAGGTTTTTTTTAATCCAACCATGCTTAACCCATCGTATGCAGGCGCATCAAAGGATATGCGATTAGGTATCATATATCGCAATCAGTGGACCATGATAGATATGCCATACTCAACCTTTGGGGTAAGCTTTGACAGGAGGATTGATTTTGGCCCAAGCTGGAAACACTCGTTTCGTAACAGTCGTTACCAATCCTCAGGGCGGAGCGGCTTTGGTATAAATATTATGAGCGATGTGGAAGGGAAAGGAACATTCTCCCGGAACACTCTCGATCTTATTTACTCATACGGAATTCAACCTACATATAACTCACACGTACGATTTGGGCTTCAAACCTCAGCGATTTTTCGTACACGGAGTTTTTCGGGATTGGTTTTCCCGGACATGATTGATCCGGCTGGTAATGTGATTGGAAATTCCGACGCCGTAGGCTATACAACATGGAATTACGATATAGGGCTTGGTGTTGCCGGTGATTTTGAAAATTTTTATGGTGGATTTGCGGTGCATCATCTTTTAAAACCTGTTGAGGCCAGTTTCTCGGGCGGGAAAGCATACATTCCCCGTAAGTATACTTTCCACATTGGTGCCGATTTTAACCTGTATAAGTGGAGAAGGTTTAAAGAGGTTCTGCTTTTTTCTCCAAACGTAATCTATATTCAACAGCTAAATTTTAATCAGCTAAACGTAGGATTTTACCTTTCAAAGAACTGGGCAGTTGCAGGACTCTGGTTCAGGGAAAATTTAAGTTTAAATAGCCATTCGTTTGTTGTTACTTTGGGATATGCCGATTATATGTTTCGCATAGGTTACAGCTACGACTTTAGCATTATGCAACATGGCCTAAGAGGGTTACCAACCTCATCGCACGAGGTAACCTTAGGGTGGAATTTTGAGTATAAAAGGGGGAAAAAGAAATACAGGTACATCAAATGTCCAAAATTTTAATTTTTTTTAAACTTTTAGGGCGCATTACAAAATATTATTTATATATTTGAGTTTAATTATAATGAGAAAATCCGTACAGCTATGAGCTTAAAGTATAGAATCTTATTATTGGCATCAGCCGGAATTTTAGGTCTTAACTCTTGCGGTTTATTTGGTGGTGGTGGCGGCGGAACTGGAGCGTCCGAAAAAACTGGCTGGGAGTATAACAGCCCTGATAATGGGGGCTTTGAGGTAGTTGAAAACTGGCGACCCGAGGCAGGTCCTGGGTTGGTGTTCATTGAGGGTGGTACATTTACTATGGGTCGAGTAGAGCAGGATGTTATGTACGACTGGAATGCTAAACCCCGCAGGGTAACAGTTACATCATTCTACATGGACGAAACCGAAATTAGCAATGTAGATTGGCGTGAATATGTTCACTGGATTAAACGTGTATATTCAACCTATCCTCAGGTTATTAAAAATGCCCTACCCGATACTCTTGTATGGCGTTCACCCCTTGGTTACAATGAACCCTTTGTAACCGACTACTTCAGGCATCCCGCCTATAACGATTATCCTGTAGTAGGAGTTAACTGGCTTCAGGCAAACGATTACTGTATATGGCGTACCGACAGGGTAAATGAGCGTCTTTTAGTTGATAAGGGTATTATTGAATTCGACCTGGCTCAAAAAGGAGCTGATGCATTTAGCACTGAGGCATACCTTTCGGGCCAGTACGATGCACGCGTTAAGAAACTTTTACCCAGCCTCGACCCTGAAAAACCCGAAGGACGTCACGTTCGCTTTGAAGATGGTATCCTGCTACCCAAGTATCGCCTCCCAACCGAGGCTGAATGGGAGTTTGCCGCATCGGGACTTGTAGGTAATACCTATGATGAGCGCATGGTTGAGCGTCGTATTTACCCTTGGAATGGACACAACGTGCGTAATCCTGAGTCAAAAGTTCGTGGCCAGATGATGGCTAACTTTGTTCGTGGCCGTGGTGACTATATGGGGCTTGCAGGTAATTTGAACGACGAGAACACATTCCCTGGACCAGTTAAGTCATACTGGCCTAACGATTACGGCCTATACTGTATGGCTGGTAATGTTAATGAATGGGTGCTTGACGTTTATCGCCCCTTGAGTTTTGAAGATGTTGATGAAATTCGTCCGTTCCGTGGTAATGTTTTCAAAACCCCATATGATTTAGACGGTAACTACTCCAAGAAGGATAGTTTAGGTCGCATACCCTACCGTGAAATTACCGAGGAAGAAGCAGCTAACCGACAGAACTACAATAAAGCATACTACATCAACTATAAGGATGGTGATGTTGCCTCTACGCTTGATTTCAGAGATGGACAAACTGTGAAAGAGAAAAACTCCGACAGGATGTACTATCAGGGCGATACTCAACAGAAGAATGTGGGTATGACAACTCTGATAAACGACCATGTTAGGGTTTATAAGGGTGGTTCTTGGAAGGATAGGGCATACTGGCTAAGCCCAGGTACCCGCCGTTTCCTCGACGAAGCATCATCAACCAATGATATTGGGTTCCGTTGCGCAATGGAAGCCGTTGGTGCTCAATCGGCAAAGAAACGTGGTGAGAGAATTGGAGGAAAATAGTTAATATAAATCAATATTTTTGGAAAACCTCATATCTTTATGAGGTTTTCTTTTTTACTGGTTTGTTATGATTGAATATATTTATAAAGAATTTGAAAAATCCTATCACGTAACTATCGATAGCCGAAAGGTTAAAGCAGGCTCAATATTTTTTGCTTTAAAGGGTGAAAATAACGATGGGAATGCCTATGCTGCCAATGCTTTGCAGGATGGAGCAGCCCTTGCTGTAATTGATAATCCCCATTACATGACCAAGGGGTGTGTGTTAGTGGAGAATTCCTTAAATGCACTTCAGCAACTTGCAAATTATCATAGGCATAAAATTAATCCACCAATTTTTGCTATAACAGGTTCCAATGGGAAAACCACTACCAAAGAATTATTGTACGCTGTCCTTTCTCGAAAATTTAAAACCTATGCAACAGTTGGTAATTTGAATAACCACATTGGTGTACCCTTAACGTTACTATCTATCACTCCTGATATTGATTTTGCGATTATTGAAATGGGTGCAAATCATCCGGGTGATATTAGCGAACTCTGCAGAATTGCTGAACCTGATTTCGGTTTGATTACCAATATTGGGAAAGCTCATCTTGGTGGTTTCGGCGGTTTTGAAGGTGTAAAAAATACCAAGGGGGAACTTTATAACTTCTTAGCCTTGAGAGATAGGGCAATATTTTACAACCCTCAAAATCCTATTCTTGTAGAACTTTTAAATAAGTATAAAGCAACTAACGTTATTCCATACTCTAAGTATTTTGAGAATTTCATAGTTGAGGAGAGGTCCGAAAACCCTTTTCTTTCTGTTTCAATAAGCGAGGGAGGTAAACTCACAACTATTCTGACTAACCTTGTAGGCCAATATAATGTGGAGAATGTTATGGCAGCCTATGCTGTTGGAAGACATTTTGGAGTTGGCCCAGATACCATAAAAGATGCGATTGAAAGCTATATTCCCTCAAATAATCGATCACAACTTTTAAAAACCAAGAACAATACTGTTATTATGGATGCATATAACGCCAATCCAACTAGTATGGAAAATGCCTTAAAAAATTTAGCAAAATTACATGCATCAAAAAAAGTTGCTATTCTAGGTGAAATGCTAGAGTTAGGTGAATATAGCCCCGATGAGCATAAAAAAATTGTTGAACTTGCCAGCGCTTTGAATTTTGATAAAATCTTACTTGTGGGTAAGGGCTTTTCAAGTTTTAACGGTATGTTTTATTATTTTGATAATTCTTCTGAATGTGCTGAGTATCTGAAGCAGAATCCAATTAAGGACTCCATGGTGTTGGTAAAGGGCTCCCGTGGTGTAAAACTTGAACAGGTGATCAATGCGCTTTAGCTCATATCAAAAATTTTTATCAACTTTTTTCAGAAAAAATTAACTAAATCAAGATGTTTGATTAATATGGCATTGATTTTCATTGCAAATGCAACCTTTTGGCCCTTTACTATGATTATATTTAAATCCTTGAAAATGAGATTATTGTCAAATGATTTTGACAGATTATTTATCTCAACGAAAGCCATAAAAAGAAAGACGTTATAAGTCTCGTTTAAAACTATGACAAAGTTGATACGAGATTTAAAATCTATGTTTTGACGAGTTAAACTATCTTTTTATCAATGAATTTAGAGTTCATTAGCCTTGCAACAGCCATATAGGATGGTGTAAAACATATTTTGCTCCCCACCTTGTATTTTATTTTTCCTGTTTTAGGGTTAGGCCCCAAGTCATATACGGTCATATCGGAGGTTGTTCCGGCAAATCGAACATTCTTATCCTTGGGTTTTAGCTCATTTGCGTCAACGTCTAATATTCCAAAATCAAGTATGGCTCTGTAGCTTTTGTCATACTCCCAATCGTCCACAGTGTGTCCTATATTGCCATCTGTAAGCATTCCATCTGGGGAAGTAGGCTTCATTTGAAGTTCTATAATATTGCTGCTAAATTCAAAAATATCAGTAGATAGATCGCGAAACTTTTTACCGTGTAGCGGGCTAGTTCCTAAGAATGCCGCTTCTCCAATTCGTAGGTGATTGATGTTTTTGGGCATTTCTCGATTGCTCACTAAAGGAAGGGTTATCGAACTGCCACCAGAGATTAAGGGTAAATTGATGTTGAATTTGGTGTCAATTATTTGTTTAAAGATAGATAATTGCAAAAGTTTGTCGTATGTAGGTCGAATGCCATACATGCAACCCAGGTTGGCACCAATACCCTCTACCACTATGTTCTCAAGATTTAAAACCTCCTGATAGAAATTAATTATATTTTCACGGATAACCCCTTCACGTAGTTCCCCGAGTTCAATCATTACTATAATCCTGTGTTTCTTGCCTTGCTTTTTAGCTTCCTCATTTAATGCTCGAATAGTGGTTAAGGAAGTGTTTAGCGAGATATCGGCATATTTCACAACCGATTTAATAGTGTCGATGGGTGGTGGCTTAATGTATATGGTTGGTATATTCGGGTTGATACTTTTGATTGTTTTAAGGCCTGATATCCTGGAATCGCCAATGCTGTGAATGCGTTTTATTTCAGGATGGAATAATATTTTCCTGAGTAATTCTTTATTCCCAGATAGAACTTTAACTATTAAACTCCAATGTACATTGTGCTTTTCAAGGAAATTGTTGATTTTGCTTATGTTGCCAATTAGTTTATCAGTCTTAATAAGTAGTTCAGCCATTAGTTACTTCTTTTTTGTATATCTCATTTCAGCATATTTTGTAGTGAATCCCACTCGTTCGTATAGTCTCTTTGCTGGATTATCGTATTCAACATGAAGTTTAATATCTCCTTCGGCTCTATTAATGGTTTCCTCTAATAATTGTTTCCCAATGCCATGCCCCCTGTAGTTTTGATCAACAGCAATGTAAACAAGTATATTTTCGGGAATGTATCCTCCCATGCCTGTTTTATTTGTAACGACAACTCCAACTAACTTATCCTCTAGATATGCAGTTAGAATAAATCCGCCCTTACCGTTATTCTTTGAAAAAGTGTAGTCTAAACACTTGCTTATGGAGTCTTTATCATCTCTGAATCTATCCAAATGTGTGTATAGAAAATCAATTAAGTCTTTTTGTGACAGATCTTTTAGGTCTTTTTCTGAATTAATTTGTTTAATTTGAAGCATAAGAACATATTTTTAGTAAAACAAAACAAATGTGATTTGTGTACTACAAAGATAGCAAATTTTCATTTATTGGCCAAAATTCAAAGGTTTCCTAATGGAAAAGAGATTTTTTATGAGAAAATTTCAAAAAAATGTGCTAATTCATTTTGTGGGAGCTACAGGGATCGAACCTGTGACCCTCCCGCCGGAGGCGGGATGCTCTGAACCCTAGGGTTCAGAGCTTACTGAACCCACACAGTTCCTCAACCCTTTTACGGCTCTTCCAGGCCTTAATCTGGCGTTCGCGCTTACGCGCTTGCTGAATGGAGTCGAACTGCTCGAGGTAAACCAGCCTCCAATCGTTCGCCATGGAGGTGAACCCCCTGTGGGGTGCGTTGTGACGTCGGATGCGTTGGGAAATCTCATCGGATGTAGACCCGATGTAGAAACGGTCAGCTGAGCTTGAGTAAATGATGTATGTGTAGTGCATACAAAAAAAGCCTTCGATTGAGTCGAAGGCTTTGTGGGAGCTACAGGGATCGAACCTGTGACCCTCCCGCCGGAGGCGGGATGCTCTGAACCCTAGGGTTCAGGGCTTACTGAACCCACACAGTTCCTCAACCCTTTTACGGCTCTTCCAGGCCTTAATCTGGCGTTCGCGCTTACGTGCCTGCTGAATGGAGTCGAACTGCTCGAGGTAAACCAGCCTCCAATCGTTCGCCATGGAGGTGAACCCCCTGTGGGGTGCGTTGTGACGTCGGATGCGTTGGGAAATCTCATCGGATGTAGACCCGATGTAGAAACGGTCAGCTGAGCTTGAGTAAATGATGTATGTGTAGTGCATACAAAAAAAGCCTTCGATTGAGTCGAAGGCTTTGTGGGAGCTACAGGGATCGAACCTGTGACCCTCCCGCCGGATGCGGGATGCTCTGAACCGTAGGGCTCAGGGCATGGTGAACCCACAGAGCTTTTCAACCCTTTTACGGCTCTTCCAGGCCTTAATCTGGCGTTCGCGCTTACGTGCCTGCTGAATGGAGTCGAACTGCTCGAGGTAAACCAGCCTCCAATCGTTCGCCATGGAGGTGAACCCCCTGTGGGGTGCGTTGTGACGTCGGATGCGTTGGGAAATCTCATCGGATGTAGACCCGATGTAGAAACGGTCAGCTGAGCTTGAGTAAATGATGTATGTGTAGTGCATACAAAAAAAGCCTTCGATTGAGTCGAAGGCTTTGTGGGAGCTACAGGGATCGAACCTGTGACCCCCTGCTTGTAAGGCAGGTGCTCTGAACCAGCTGAGCTAAGCTCCCAATATTTTTTTCTCAGCCTGTGACCCTCCCGCAAGGCGGGATGCTCTGA
>NZ_JBGCUE010000021.1 GCF_041102575.1 Tenuifilum sp. 4138str
CTTGCAAATATTTTATTGAAAACAACCTATTATGTTATTAACAATCAATATGTTATTATGTTAATAAGGGTCGACTAGTTAAGGATGCTTGTCATGTTGAGTCCCGAAATATCAGGATTGATTTCGCTGATACATCTATTTGCAGTATTGATAGAAATTCCTCGACAGGCTTGGAGTGAAATTGCCGAAAGGGTTGGCATTGAATGATTCAATTGTTTAAGACGAATTCCATTCGTGGTTTTTTTACCAATGGATTTTCAATCCATAGTGATTCAGTTATAGTGTGAAGTTTAAAAGCAAAAGAGGCTGTTCTTTACAGCCTCTTTTATTTCATATAATATACTTCATTATTATTCCTTGTTCACACCTCTTACTTCGGTTTGTTTGGTGTGGCCATAAATTTCCTCAAGTATTTTTTCGTAACGTTCGTACAGAACCTTACGTTTTAGCTTAAGGGTTGGAGATAGCTCGCCGGTTTGTGGTGTCCATTGCTCTGCTACTAAGCGGTAACGTTTTATTTGTTCATAATCGCTGAGCTGTTTATTAACGGTAGTAATTTCCTTTTGGTACCTTGCAATAACCTCAGGAATGGTAATCAGTTCCTCGTTGTTCTCAAAATGAATTTTGTGGCGACTGCACCAGTCGTGCAGGAAGCTGAAGTTTGGCGAAATTAATGCGCTCACAAACTTTTCGTTTTCCCCTACTATCATACATTGCTCAATGAAGAACGATTCTTTCAGTTTATTCTCAATTAGTTGTGGTGCAACGTACTTCCCGTTGGAGAGCTTAAAGATTTCCTTTTTCCTATCGGTTATTGTTAGGAACTTACCATCGTCCAAATGGCCTATATCACCGGTGTGGAACCAGCCCTCCTCGTCAATAGCCATTTGGGTTAAATCGGGGGCCTTATAGTAACCTTTCATCAGGCTGGGGCCCTGCATTAATATTTCGCCGTCGTCGGCTATCTTTACCTTTACATTAGGCACTACAGGGCCAACTGAGCCTATCCTAATGTTGCCGGGTGAAGCAGGGTGATTAACTGCAATTACAGGCGAGGTTTCGGTAAGTCCGTATCCCTCAAAAACAGGAATGCCAGCAGCCCAGAATACCCTCATGAGCCTGGGTTGAAGAGCGGCTCCTCCACTAATGATAAGCTTAAGTCTTCCACCAAGCGCCTTTTGCCACTTTGAAAAAATTAACTTGCGGGCAAGGTTAAGCCTAATACGGTAGTACCAGCTATTGCGTACCTCGTTATACTTGTAGCCAAGGTTAACTGCCCAAAAGAAAATCTGTTTCTTTAGCCCTGTTAAATCCTTTCCAACCGCAATTATCTTGTCGAATGTTTTCTCAAGCATGCGGGGAACAGTCATGAAAATATGGGGTTTAACCTCTTTAATTACATCGCCAATGGTGGCAAGGTTATCGGCATAGTAAATACTTACCCCTATGCTTTGGTAGTAATAGTTCACCATGCGTTCAAATACATGGCTTAATGGAAGAAAGCTTACGGCAATGTCGCCGTTTTCAAGGGGGAATAGTCCTTTACAGGCTTCAACATTACTCAGGAAGTTGGAGTGTGAAAGCATTACCCCTTTTGAAACGCCTGTTGTGCCCGAAGTGTAAATTATTGTAGCAATATCATCGGGTTGAACCGATGCTTTTATCTTGAAAAGCTCATCAACCCATTCATGTGCAGTCTGTTTGCCGCGCTCCAGCACTTCGTTCCAGCTGCGGATATCGCCATTTTCTACTGTTGAGAATATCCCAATAAAATTCTCGAGGTCGGCGGTAAGGGGTTGAAGCTTTTGGTACAAGGCCTTATCGCCTACAAAAATGGCTCTTACCTCTGCATGCTTTAGAATGTATTTGTACTCATCGGTGCTAATTGTTGGGTAAATGGGCACATGAACCATTCCGGCTTGGGTAATACCCATGTCAACAATATTCCATTCAGGCCGATTGCCGCTGATGTTTGCAACCTTATCGCCAGGCCTAAGCCCCATGGACAGCAAGCCATAGCTGAGGTTGTGAGCCATTTGTGAGTATCGCTCAATGGTGTACTCATCCCAAACCCCATTTTTCTTTACAGCAATTACTGTTCTGTTCTCATAGGTGTCCTTGCCTGCTTCAAGAATGTCAAAAGTTCTTTTAATTTCCATGCTTTATCAGATAAAGTTTTACTTATTTGAACTATTTGCTCAGAAAAAGGTTAATTTAGTCCCGGCGACAAATATAAACTAATTTCTATGAAACAAGTATTCTTTTGTTTAATCGTTTGTTTAATTTCCGTAAACGTTTTCGGACAGGACAAGTACGCCTACACCATCTTCAATGGGAAAGGGGATAAGGTTGTTTACCAGAGTGTTGTAAGTGCAGTAAAAAATTCTGACTTATTGCTATTTGGAGAGCTGCACGACAACCCTATAGCGCATTGGCTTGAGCTGGAATTAACGGTTGATGTTTTTGAAGCCACAAAAGGGAATATAATACTGGGTGCTGAGATGTTTGAAGCCGATAATCAACTTATTCTGGATGAGTATCTTGGTGGCTTAATTAGCCAGCAACGGTTCGAAGCCGAAGCTCGTTTGTGGCCCAACTATAAAACCGACTATAAGCCACTGGTTGAATTTGCTAAAAGCAAAGGTTTAAAATTTGTTGCTACAAATATTCCTCGCCGCTATGCTGCTATGGTTTCGGCAGGTGGTTTTGATACGCTACAATCTCTATCAGTAATGGCAAAATCATTCATTGCCCCTTTGCCAGTAGAGTATGACCCAAACCTGGGATGCTATAAGGGAATGCTCAGTATGATGGGAATGCCCGGTAAAGGGAAATCGAACCCCGAATATTTCCCAATGGCACAGGCCATTAAGGATGCAACTATGGCATATAATATAACCCGAAACACTAGTAGCGGTAAGGTTTTTCTACATTTTCATGGTTCTTACCACTCTAACAACTACGAGGGAATATGCTGGTATGTTAAGCGAAAAATGCCGAACCTGAAAATTGTGACAATTGCAACTGTAACCCAGGATGATGTCAATGCTTTGGCAAAGGAAAATATGGGCATTGCCGATTTTGTCATAGTTGTACCCGAACGAATGACCCGAACATACTAATCCCTTACCTGAGCAGGAAGTTTTCAACGCAAACTAACCCTAAAATAGCTGTAATAACTACAATTATCAGCAGGGTTGTTACTCTGTTTAGCAGGTTGTTCTCGTATTCAGAGTATCGATCCAGATTGGTTTCCATGGCTATAGTTTCTTTTACCTATACTACAACCATGAGGGGTTTTACCCTAACCGGCTATTCGGCTTTAATGTAAATAGTATCAATCCTAATTTGAGGATCTCCAGTGGGATTGTAAAAGTACATTAGGTGAGTTTTTGCCACTTTGGGTGTTATGGTTATTGTTGTGTCGTGAGTAACCAGTTGTTGGGTACATGGCTCACCATGATTCTCGTAGGTGGCTAATGCGCTGAAAAAGTATGCAGAATCGGATTTAACGTCCAGGTAAACCTTAACATTATACCAGCAGCCATTTGGTGCCGATGCCCTTATTTGAAGGTTGTATGGTTCGTTTAATATCATTGTATCGGGCAGTAATCCTGCTTCCATGGTTACATAATCGTTAAACCTTACATAGTTATCGCCCTCAATACATCCAAAAAGGGTTGACAATCCTAACGCTGAAATGAGG
The DNA here is from genome assembly GCF_041102575.1 of Tenuifilum sp. 4138str. Classification (NCBI taxonomy): domain Bacteria; kingdom Pseudomonadati; phylum Bacteroidota; class Bacteroidia; order Bacteroidales; family Tenuifilaceae; genus Tenuifilum; species Tenuifilum osseticum. The sequence goes on from NZ_JBGCUE010000021.1 coordinate 3,707, forward strand.
AAAAATTTTGCTTTCATTGAGTTTTTCATTAGTATTTCTGCAAATTTATACAAAAATTGTACCGTTTGGCTTTTTAACCTCTAATTTGTTGTATGGAGTTGGTGAGGTATGAAAATACTACTCAAAAATTTGTCATGCTGAACTAGCCGAAGTATCATATTGCGTCTTCATTCTTTATTCACTTTTTGCTCTTTGGAATGTTCTCCTGTTGCGATGCAACGTTTCACTGCTGCTCTTTGGAGTATCATAGCGTGCATCGCTATTCATGTGGGAGTGGCCATTGTGTTACAAATATTACGCCCCTACAGGGCTGGGAACGTTGTTCGTTGTTAGTGAATCGTTTTTCGTGAATAATATGTCACACGCTCTGTGTAACAACGTGATGCATAGTGTAACTCTGTGATGTATGCTGTTGCTCGGTTCATGAGACGGTTGTCATGCTGAGCCTAGCCAAAGCATCTCTTTGTGTCTTCATTGCCTTATCACTTTTTGCTCTTTGGAATGTTCTCCTGTTGCGATGCAACGTTTCAGTGTTGCTCTATGGAATGCCATAGCGTGCATCGCTATTCGAGTGTAAAGTCATGGTGTTACAAATATTACGCCCCTACGAGGCTGTCACGGTAGGATTAAGATTTTTAATCGTACAGTAGTGAAATGGAGATCAATTAAAACGATGCTTTAATGCAAGGTTTCAGCTAATTATTACTTTCCAGTTTGTGTCGTAGCCCCTGGTACGATTTTAGTCGTACCTGTATGCTCCCAACACGTATGGGCGACTCAATGTAAACTGGTAGCTTATTTGCATCGTCGGTGACCCAAACCAGCAATTTTTGGTTTGTTGAGAAGATATCGCCTGCCACCAAATCGACCTGAAATTTCAGGCAGGCCATTTTACCTATCCCTGTTACTTTCCTCACATCTTTGCCTAAGTACCTGTACTTGACGTTAAAAATCTCCTCGTCCATCAATACGTTTACCGGGAAAACAGTACCCTGCCTAATGCCAGAAAAATTCAAACATCGGGAGTAGTAAATAGCGGTAACCACATCAAAAAGGCAGCCGGGCGATTTAACCGAAACAAATTTGTTAGGCCCGCCCTTGCGGCGTACCCGAATTTTTACGCTATCGCCGGGTTGGTTGAACCAGTACTCGTTTTCCTTAGTAAAACCGCCCTCGTAGATATTGCGGTTGTAGTAGTGTGGAGATAAACTCACAGGGTCAACCCACGATTCGTAAAGGTCTCGAACCTTGAAGAACCAATCGTAGAATGAGTAACTTTTACCTGTTGCTTTAAGGTGTAGCAATGTTTTACCAAATCGGTTGTCGGAATCCACAGTAAAACAGGCCTCGCCAACATCGGTCCAAATAAAAAACCAGGTGTAGCTTACCTCGTAACAAACCTTTTCGCCAGCCACAAAGGCCGTGTTGGTTACTCTGCAGCCATCCGGTTGCTGCGCAATGACTTTAAGGGTAATAATTGGTGTTAAAAGAAGGATTAACCTGTAAAGTTTCATCCGTACGAAATATTTATATTGATAATTAATAACACTTTACAGTCTTGCTTTTAATAAACTTTATCGAGCGGATGGAACACCCATAGTTTGACTTCGTCGAGCTCGCAAAAAACGCTCGGTTGTTCAAATGTGTTTGTGCAAGTTGCCTTACATGGGTGTTTCATGATATTCCGCTGTAATCGTTCCGATGAAACTCTAGCCTGCTGAGCTGTTCCTTCATGATGGAGTTGCGCGGATTCTCCAGTAAGGGGTCGTGGTCAAGAATCTCGCTGGCTACCTGTCGGGCGTGTTGAATGAGTTGTCCGTCCGTGGCAAGGTTGGCCATTTTGAGGTCGAAAGGCATTCCGCTTTGCATAGTTCCGGCAATATCGCCGGGGCCACGAAGGTGAAGGTCAACTTCGGCAATCTTAAACCCATCGTTTGTGGTAACCATGGTTTCCAGTCTTTTGCGCGATTCCTTGGTTAGCTTAACCTGCGAAACAAGTATGCAGTAGCTTTCATCGGCTCCCCGGCCAACCCGTCCGCGGAGCTGGTGTAGCTGCGACAGCCCAAATCGTTCAGCGCTCTCAATTACCATTACCGTGGCATTGGGAACATTAACTCCCACCTCAATCACGGTGGTTGCCACCATTATGTGGGCTTTGCCCTGTGCAAAGAGGTTCATGGAGTAGTCCTTGTCTTCGGGCTTCATTTGTCCGTGAACTACCACGGTTACATACTCTGGAGGTGGAAATGCCCGAACAATGCTCTCGTACCCATCCTCAAGGTCTTTCAAATTCTCAAGTTTCTCCGATTCTTTAATTAACGGATAAACCACGTAAACCTGTCGGCCCCTTTTAATCTGCTCTTTCATAAGCGCAAAAACAAGGTTACGTTTGGCATCGGTGTAGTGTAATGTTTTAACGGGTTTACGACCCGGAGGTAACTCATCAATTACGCTCACCTCCAAATCGCCGTAAAGGGTCATGGCAAGCGTGCGGGGGATTGGGGTGGCTGTCATTACCAGCACATGGGGTGGGTCGCTATTCTTTTCCCAGAGCTTAGCACGCTGCATAACGCCAAACCGTTGCTGCTCATCAATTACCACAAAACCAAGGTTCTTGAATTTAACCACATCCTCCAGTAGCGCATGGGTGCCAATAAGGATATTGAGTTCGCCCGCCTCAAGCGACTGATGCAGGTTGTTGCGTTCTGAACGTTTGGTACTGCCGGTTAGTAAACCCACCTTTACCGGTAAATCGCCCAGTAGTGCAGTGATTGATTCATAGTGCTGGTTGGCAAGTATCTCAGTGGGAGCCATAATGCAGGCTTGGTATCCGTTATCAACTGCAAGCAGCATGCACATCAGCGCAACCACGGTTTTGCCGCTACCAACATCGCCCTGTAGCAGCCTATTCATCTGCTTACCGCTAAGCATATCGCGGCGAATCTCCTTTATTACCCGTTTCTGGGCCTCGGTTAGCGGAAACGGTAGCCGTTCATGGTAGAACCGGTTAAACATCTCTCCCACATGGTTGAAAACATGACCGTTAACCTTGGCTTGACGAACCTTTTGGCGGCTTAGGATACTAAGCTGAATGTAAAAATGCTCCTCAAACTTAAGCCGTTGCTGCGCCTTGTGGAGCAGAGTGGTATTTGCCGGGAAATGAATGTTGCGTAAGGCTTCAGGTAGGGTCATTAGCTTGTTTTGCTCAATGATGAAGGGTGGAAGGGTTTCGGTGATTTTTCCAATCGCCATTGGGATTAGGGTTTGAACAAATCCCATTATGGTTTTGGATGTGATGTGGTTGTTTTTAAGCTTTTCCGTTGTGGAGTAAACCGGCTGTAGCGACCCGGTAATAACATCCTGCTGAGGATTATAAATTTCCATCTCGGGATGGGCAATGCTAAAGTGGGCGCCAAACCTTGTTGCCTTGCCAAATATCAGATAGTCAACGTTAGGTCTTAACCGTTTAAGAACCCACGTTATGCCCTGGAACCAAACAAGTTCCATTCGGCCCGTGCCGTCGGTTACAATGGCTGTTAGCCTACGGTGCCGACCTGCGCCAGCCTCTGAAATGCTGATAACACGCCCAACAACCTGTACATAGGGTAACTCATCGGTAATCTCCGATATTTTGTTGATTTTTGTTCGGTCAATGTAACGGAACGGGTAAAAGGTGATTAAATCGCCAAAGGTGTATATATTCAGCTCCTTTTGGAGCAGCTCGGCACGCTTGGGGCCAACACCCGGCAAGTACATTATTTCGGAGTCGAGAATGTTTCCCATACCTGAAATGCTTACCACAAAGTAAGCAAAAAATAAAAAAGGGGAAAACTTTCCCCTTAATACTATTTTGACGATGAGTGCTACAGCGATTCTACCACTTGCTCCAGCTGCCGTTTTAGCCTCTCCTCAACATCGCGGTGGGTGGCCAAATACCTAACCTCCTCGGGGTTTAGTAGTGTGTATAAAAAGTTTTGGTCAATATCGATAAGGAATGAGATTACCTCACGGAACGAATCCTTTTGGGTATCGAAACCAACCTGGTTTGAGTAGTCGTACAGGCGTTGGCGTAGTTCAGAACTATTGAGCGTTTCCATAAAAATTTTTGTTTACACTCAACCTACTAACAAAAGTTGGGCCAAAAAGTTTTTGGATTACTGCTTATTTTGTAAATAACTGTGGGTTAGCCACATGCGGTTGGCGCGAAATGCAAATCCGTGCAGGCGAGATGGTTTAGTTTTTTTTATTTCCAATCCCAAAAGGGATGTGAACCAATGGAATGTTTTGAATTTTATCGTCAAGATGTATTAATTGATCGTCAAAATACAAATGAGGTTTCATGGTATCAAGAATTCTTTTCTTTTCGACACCACCTAAAAGAAACATTTCATCTACTGTAACTCCCCAACTGTTTAGTGTGTTAACAGCTCTTTCATGAGCAGGGGCATTTCTTGCTGTTATAATTGCTGTTTTTAAAATTTTCTTATAGCTTGGGTCTTCAGTTTCTTTCTTTGTTTCTAATTTCTGAAAGAATGAAATTCTTTTAAAGAAATCAGCCAGGGGGCCTGGATTAAGAGCTTCTTGGCTGTGTAGGGTCTCATACTCATAATACTTCTCAATTCCTTCCTTTTGATAAACTTTTTCAGCTTCATCATCAGCTATAACACCATCAAAATCGAATGCCACTCGCAATTCACTAACATCCTCTTCATCTATAATTTTAGTTCTAATAACCCTACCTGCTGCATATTTTGATTGTAAAGCTAATTCAACGTCTCGTTCACTTGTTGACAAAAAAAGCGAAATATTGAAAGCAGGGATGTATTCATATGCAGGTTTTCCAGACATAAATGCTGCTCTTGTTATATCTAAATTATAATGCTTTATGGAATTAAAAATTCTTATACCTGTTTCAGGGCTATTTTTTGAAAGAAGAACTACTTCTATTGGCTTTTCAGAAGTATAAATGTCGTTGATATGCAATAATCTTCTGATAAATGGAAATGCTACTCCTTTAGGGAGAATTTCTTTTTTGTTTTCAATCTGAAATTTTCTATAAGCCTCCAATCCTTTTGTTCTATAAATATCATCCTCAATTTTCAGATCAAAAAGAGAATTTGCAGAAATTCCTACAACTAATTTTTTGTCAATTGGATAAGCCATGGTGTCTACTTTTAAAAAATTATACCCAATGTTTGAAATACACGTCGTTTTGCGGGACAACAGGACTGGCGCATTTTTTTGCATTTGCAAAAACCGTTACAAGCAAAATGTGTCCAAATGGCCGTAGGGCGTAAGCCAGGAGCGTGTTTGCCGTGTTAACTGATGGACACTGGAAGCCAGTAAAATCATAAAAGCCACGGATGGCATTTTTAATTTTCCAATATTCCGATGTATTCATATTTTTTAATTTATATTTGAGATCCAACAGGTTAATTTTAATAGCATTACTTTAAACTATAATTTAAAAATTTAATTGTATTTTCGATTTTAATTTTTACTTCTTCACTATCAATTGATTTATTGTGCTTCATAAAAGCAGTTTTGATTGTATCTTCTGTAGGGTTCGTTTTATTTCCCTTTGGCCAATCTATGGCATAATGCATCATATTAACTTTAGACTTTAATGGGACATTATATTTTATTAATATACCAGATTTCTCTAAATATTCTAATCTCGCTATCTCTGAATCTTTACTATCAATATAAAGTGATTTATAAAATTCTATTAATTTATCGTCAATAATGCAGCCTGACCATTGTTGATCCTTTTCAAAATTAAATGAATCAACAATTGACTTGCCAAAAAATGTTGTTGTTATCCAAGATAATTCATTCAATGTCGTTTAGTTAAGCAAAAGGATAGGAATAGCTCATACAGAATAGGATATAGGGGAAAATAGTTCTTTGA
>NZ_JBGCUE010000022.1 GCF_041102575.1 Tenuifilum sp. 4138str
GGGGGGCGGCGACCTACTCTCCCGCTGTGACGCAGTACCATCGGCGCTGGCGGGCTTAACTGCCCTGTTCGGAATGGGAAGGGGTGATCCCCGCCGCTGTAGCCACCCAAAGCCCTTACCCGGCTGTTCCGGGCTTATGCCTTTTTTTTATAACGTGACGCGACCGAAGTAGACGGCTCGGGGGGCGGTGACCCGCCCCGCGCCGGGAAAGTCTCGGGCCATTAGTACTGCTCGGCTGAGGCCCTCGCGGACCGTACACCTGCAGCCTATCAACCCCGTCGTCTACGGGGACCCTTGAGGGAGGCCTCATCTTGGGGGGGGCTTCGCGCTTAGATGCTTTCAGCGCTTATCCCGTCCGCACTTGGCTACCCTGCGGTGCGGCTGGCGCCACAACAGGTACACCAGCGGTGCGTCCAGCACGGTCCTCTCGTACTAGTGCCAGGGCCCCTCAGGCCTCCTACGCCCGCAACAGATAGGGACCGAACTGTCTCACGACGTTCTGAACCCAGCTCGCGTGCCACTTTAATCGGCGAACAGCCGAACCCTTGGGACCTTCTCCAGCCCCAGGATGTGACGAGCCGACATCGAGGTGCCAAACCGCCGCGTCGATGTGAGCTCTTGGCGGCGATCAGCCTGTTATCCCCGGAGTACCTTTTATCCTTTGAGCGATGGCCCTTCCATGCGGAACCACCGGATCACTATGCCCTGCTTTCGCACCTGCTCGGCTTGTCGGCCTCACAGTCAAGCGCCCTTGTGCCATTGCACTCCCCGCGCGGTTACCATTCGCGCTGAGGGCACCTTGGGAAGCCTCCGTTACCCTTTTGGAGGCGACCACCCCAGTCAAACTACCCGCCAAGCGGTGTCTCCCGGTCCAACCGGGATTAGATCCCAGGCACGCGAAGGGCCGTATTTCAAGGGCGGCTCCCCGACCCCTGGCGGGGCCGGCTCTCAGCCTCCGGCCTATCCTACACATCGCGCACCCAGTACCAGCGCTAAGCTGCAGTAAAGGTTCACGGGGTCTTTCCGTCCCGTTGCGGGTACGCGGCATCTTCACCGCGACTTCAATTTCACCGAGCTCATGGCCGAGACAGCGCCCAGATCGTTACACCATTCGTGCAGGTCGGAACTTACCCGACAAGGAATTTCGCTACCTTAGGACCGTTATAGTTACGGCCGCCGTTTACCGGGGCTTCGGTTCAGGGCTTCTCCTCGCGGATAACCCCCCCCCTTAACCTTCCGGCACCGGGCAGGTGTCAGGCCCTATACGTCACCTCACGGTTTGGCAGAGCCATGTGTTTTTGGTAAACAGTCGCCTGGGCCACTTCTCTGCGCCCCCGGTTGCCCGGGGGACCCTTTATCCCGAAGTTACAGGGTCAGTTTGCCGAGTTCCTTGGCCATGATTCACTCGAGCACCTTGGGATACTCTCCCCGGCCACCTGTGTCGGTTTACGGTACGGGTGCCGTGGGGCTATAGCTTACCGGCTTTTCTCGGGACCCGCCTCGCGCGCTCGCTTCGCCCGTGGGCTAGGCTCAACGCACCATGTCCGTCGGTACGTGCGCGCCGCGCGGATCCGTCCCCGGATCGCACCCCACGCCAGCTCGGGACTATTAACCCGATGCCCATCGGCTTCCCCCCTCGGGTTCGCCTTAGGACCCGGCTAACCCTGATCCGATTAGCGTTGATCAGGAACCCTTGGCCTTACGGTGTGCGGGTTTCTCGCCCGCATTGTCGTTACTCATGCCTACATTTGCCTTTCCATGCGCTCCACCGCGCCTCACGGCCCGGCTTCCCAGCCCATGGAATGCTCCCCTACCGCTCCCGCCTGAGCGGGAACCCGGGGCTTCGGTGGTACGCTTGACGCCCGCTTATTATCCACGCACGGCCGCTCGACTAGTGAGCTGTTACGCACTCTTTGAATGAATGGCTGCTTCCAAGCCAACATCCTAGCTGTCACTGCAGCCGCACCTCGTTTCCTCGACTTAGCGTACGCTTCGGGACCTTAGCCGCCGGTCCGGGTTCTTCCCCTCTCGTCGCGGGACCTTAGCACCCCGCGGCTCTCTCCCGGGAAACCGCCTCGCGGCATTCGGAGTTCGTCTGGGCTTGATAGGCGGTGAAACCCTCGCACCCAATCGGTAGCTCTACCTCCGCGCGCGTATCCCGAGGCTGCCCCAAAAGGCATTTCGGGGAGTACGAGCTATTTCCCAGCTTGATTGGCCTTTCACCCCTACCCACAGCTCATCCGAGAGCTTTTCAACGCTCACCGGTTCGGCCCTCCATCCCGTGTTACCGGGACTTCAGCCTGGCCATGGGTAGATCGCAAGGTTTCGCGTCTGCCCCGACCGACTATACGCCCTATTCGGACTCGCCTTCGCTTCGGCTCCCCCCGTCCACGGGGTTAACCTCGCCGGTCACGGCAACTCGTAGGCTCATTATGCAAAAGGCACGCCGTCATCCCACCAAGGGGACTCCGACCGCTTGTAGGCGCACGGTTTCAGGCTCTCTTTCACCCCGCTGCTCGCGGTGCTTTTCACCTTTCCCTCACGGTACTGGTCCGCTATCGGTCTTCCGGGAGTATTTAGCCTTGCCGGATGGTCCCGGCTGTTTCGGACAGGGTTTCACGTGCCCCGCCCTACTCAGGGTCCCGCCCGGTCGCTCGCCGCTTTCGCGTACGGGGCTCTCACCCGCTACGGCCGGCCGTTCCAGGCCGTTCCGCCTCGCCGCTCGCAACCTCCTGGCGGCCCTACTACCCCGCCGCGGCCGAAACCGCTGCGGTTTGGGCTATTCCCCTTTCGCTCGCCACTACTCGGGGAATCACTGTTGTTTTCTCCTCCTCCGGGTACTTAGATGTTTCAGTTCCCCGGGTTCGCCTCCCGCCCCCAGGCGGGATGGCACGCCTCCCGCGTGCCGGGTTGCCCCATTCGGAAATCCCCGGATCACCGGCTACATGCGCCTCCCCAGGGCTTATCGCAGCTTGTCACGTCCTTCTTCGCCTCCGGAAGCCTAGGCATCCCCCGTGCGCCCTTTCTCACTTTCCCGGCGCGGAACCGGCCTCCCCGGCCCCGCGCCCGCAACCCCTGGTCCCTCACGGGCCCATGGGTGATCCTCTCTACAAGTCTTTCTTATCTACCTCGGTCTCACCACGTCAAAGAACGTTTAACGAGAAGATAATCGGAGTTAACCATTTAAATTCCAATAATTTGGATAATTATCTTCTGTATTATTTCAAACCTTGAAACTGAAACGTTATTCAGTTTTAGTGGAGAATAAGGGAGTCGAACCCTTGACCCCTAGCTTGCAAAGCTAGTGCTCTAGCCAACTGAGCTAATTCCCCATTAAGTATAACGCGTTTTGGTACCGACCGGATGGGCCGCAGCGACAGCCTGCCCGGGACTCCCCCGCGGGCCGCAGACCCGGCCCCAGAAAGGAGGTATTCCAGCCGCACCTTCCGGTACGGCTACCTTGTTACGACTTAGCCCCAGTCACCGGTCTTACCCTAGGGCGCTCCTCGCGGCCACGCACTTCAGGTACCCCCGGCTCCCATGGCTTGACGGGCGGTGTGTACAAGGCCCGGGAACGTATTCACCGCGCCATGGCTGATGCGCGATTACTAGCGAATCCGGCTTCACGGGGTCGGGTTCCAGACCCCGATCCGAACTACGACCGGCTTTCGGGATCCGCTCCCCCTCGCGGGGTCGCCTCCCTCTGTACCGGCCATTGTAACACGTGTGTAGCCCTGGACGTAAGGGCCGTGCTGATTTGACGTCATCCCCGCCTTCCTCTCGGCTTACGCCGGCAGTCCCGCCAGAGTCCCCGGCTTCACCCGCTGGCAACTGGCGGTAGGGGTTGCGCTCGTTATGGGACTTAACCCGACACCTCACGGCACGAGCTGACGACAACCATGCAGCACCTCGCTCCCGGCCGTTGCCGGCTCACGCCTTTCGGCGTGATTCCAGAAGCGTTCGAGCCCAGGTAAGGTTCCTCGCGTATCATCGAATTAAACCACATGTTCCTCCGCTTGTGCGGGCCCCCGTCAATTCCTTTGAGTTTCAGCCTTGCGGCCGTACTCCCCAGGTGGATGGCTTAATGGTTTCCCTCAGGCACGCGCCCTCGCGGGCGCACACCCAGCCATCATCGTTTACGGCGTGGACTACCAGGGTATCTAATCCTGTTTGATCCCCACGCTTTCGTGCCTCAGCGTCGATCGCGGCCCGGCGAGCTGCCTTCGCTATCGGCGTTCCTCGTGATATCTATGCATTTCACCGCTACACCACGAATTCCACCCGCCTCGACCGCATCCAAGCCCCACAGTATCAGCGGCAGCGAAACGGTTGAGCCGCCACATTTCACCGCTGACTTGCAGGGCCGCCTACGCACCCTTTAAACCCAGTAAATCCGGATAACGCTCGGATCCTCCGTATTACCGCGGCTGCTGGCACGGAGTTAGCCGATCCTTATTCCCCCGGTACCGGCATCCCCCGACGCGTCGGGGTTATTCTTCCCGGGGAAAAGCGGTTTACAACCCGTAGGGCCTTCATCCCGCACGCGGCATGGCTGGTTCAGGCTTCCGCCCATTGACCAATATTCCTCACTGCTGCCTCCCGTAGGAGTCTGGTCCGTGTCTCAGTACCAGTGTGGGGGACCATCCTCTCAGACCCCCTAGCCATCGTTGCCCTGGTGGGCCGTTACCCCACCAGCCAGCTAATGGCACGCATGCCCATCCCGCACCGCCGGAGCTTTACCCGGATGCCCATGCGGGCCCCCGGGGCCATGGGGTATTAATCCGCCTTTCGGCGGGCTATCCCCCGGTGCGGGGCAGGTTGCATACGCGTTACGCACCCGTACGCCGGTCGCCGCCAGCGCATTGCTGCACCGCGCTGCCCCTCGACTTGCATGTGTTAGGCCTGCCGCTAGCGTTCATCCTGAGCCAGGATCAAACTCTCCGCTGTACAGAAAGCTGTCCTACTTACTATCTGACCACCCGGTCCGCGCGTTTCCCCCGCGCGGGGCGTTCCTCTCAGGCTTGACTGTCTTCTTCTTTTACTGCTGCTTTTCCTAAATCGGTACCATCGCGCCAAAGAACTCCTTCCGTATATCGACCCGTACCCCTCCGGGTACGGCCTTACGTATCACCATCTTTTCTCTCCGCTCCCCGCTCCTCCGAACAGGGCTGCAAAGGTAGTAACTTTTTCCGTCCCGCGCAAGGGGTTACCCCAAA
>NZ_JBGCUE010000023.1 GCF_041102575.1 Tenuifilum sp. 4138str
AGTGAGAATTTCGTATGTATCTAATTATCAGCCATGTGTATTTTCAAAAATTGTACATTTTGTTTTGGGGGCCATACATTGTTTTATCTTCTTTTTAATTCGGTTATTTTATCAATAATCTTTGATTTGACTTTATTAATATCATACAATACTTCGTCATTCGAAAATCTTAAAACTACAACCCCATACTCGTTAAGATTATAACTTCTATTTTCATCGTACTCTTGTTGCTCAGCCTCTAAATGGTAGTCGCCATCAACTTCAATAGCTAGTTTGAACTCATGACAATAAAAATCAACAATAAAGTTTTCAATTACATGCTGTCTTCTAAATTTTACCCCTAGCTTTTTACTTCTAATTTCTTGCCATAAAACTTTCTCTGCCTTTGTTGATGAAATTCTTAAAGATTTGGCGTTTACCAGCAGTTCTCTCCTCCCATTGTAATACATATTAAATTTTGATCTAACCATCCTTGAACAAATTTGATTAATAAAGTTAAGCATACTGAATCTAAAAATCAAGAAACACTGATTTGTCCTTGACCCTCTTTAGGAGTTTAAGTCTCCCCTTTCAGGGGAGATTTAGAGGGGTCATCTAGGTTGATGGTGTAAACAGATCTCACCCCTACCCCTCTCCTGACAGGAGAGGGGAGCGCAATAAGGAAGCTTTATCGTGGGTTAAAGTCTCCCCTCTCAGGGGAGATTTAGAGGGGTCATCTAGGTTAAATGTGGAAAACGGCTTCACCCCAGCCCTTTTCCCTGAGAGGGAATGGAGTTGAAGAAGCAGGCAATGGCATAAAAGCCTGACCCGGCAATGGGTCAGGGGTGGAACGTGGCGGTGGGCTTTGTAAGTTATACCAAATGAGTCACGCCGCAGGCGTGGCGAATAGTATCGCGTGGCAGTTCCACCCGCGGGGCACCCATCGGGTCGGGCTTTTCAGCCTTGATTTTCTTTGGTTCTTTCTTGTATCAAGACAAGAAAAAATGTGTGAATAGCTCTTTGCCATGATTTTCCCTTGCGATGCAACGTTTCACCCTTGCTCTTTGGCATACGCACTGCATGCATCGCTATACGGGTGGGAGTAGTTATGGAGTTACAAATGTTTAGCCCCTACGGGGCTGGAGGCGTTGCTCGTTGTTCGTTGTTCGTTGCTCGTTGCTCAATGTTCGTGATTGCCACTCTGTGAAACACCGTGTTGCACTGTGTAACCCTGTGATACCAGTTTAGTTGATAGTTGATGGTTGTTCATTGTTGGTTGATGGCATAAGAAACCACCTTTAATCATGAATCTTAAATCTGAAATTTTAAATTTTTATCCTTTAGCTTTATCCTTTAACCCTTATCCTTTATCCTTTGCACACTGCACACTGTACACTATTTTTCCCTACCTTTGCCAAAACCGTTTATCAAATGAAAGTACTCGGACTTATTCCTGCCCGTTATGCATCAACCCGTTTCCCGGGTAAACCTCTTGCCATAATAGCCGGTAAACCGATGATTCAGTGGGTGTACGAGCGAGCATCGCAGGTGTTTGATTGGTGCTTCGTTGCTACCGACGACGATAGGATCAGGCATGCCGTGGAGGCATTCGGGGGTAGGGTAGTGATGACCTCGGAGTTACACAAGAGCGGCACCGACCGCTGTGCCGAGGCCCTCGATATTGTGCAGTCGGAGCAGAATATACAGTTCGATGTGGTGGTTAACATTCAGGGCGACGAGCCTTTCATTCAACCCCAGCAGCTCAGCCGTGTAGTAAGCTGCTTTGCAAACCCCGATGTGCAAATTGCCACTCTGGTAAAGCCTTTTATGCCCGATGAGGATGTGTTCAACCCCAACAGTCCTAAGGTGATACTGAACCGAAACTCCGAGGCTATCTACTTTAGTCGCTCTGTTATACCCTTTGTTCGTGGCAAGGAACAATCGCTTTGGCAAAGTTCTTTTAGGTATTTGAAGCACATAGGACTATACGCTTACCGGGCCGATATTCTCCGCCGCATAACCCGCCTGCAGCAAACCCCACTGGAATTGGCCGAATCCCTTGAGCAGCTTAGGTGGATTGAAAACGGCTTCCGTATTACCGTGGTTGAAACCGACCTGGAAACCCTTGCCGTTGACACCCCCGAAGACCTCGAGAAGGTAAAACTCCTAGCCGATAGAATGCTGAATGAAAGGTAGTTGATGGTTGATAGTTGATGGTTGATAGTTGATGGTTTAAGAAACCACCTTCATTCATGAATCTGAAATCTGAAATCTGAAATGTGAAATGTGAAATCTGAAATGTGAAATCTGAAATCTGAAATCTGAAATTTTTATCCTTTATCCTTTATCCTTTACCCTTGAATAAACCTTTCCTCTTTTTCCTCATCAAATCCTTTAAACTCCTTTAAAACTTAATACCATGAAAAGGGTAGCTCTTATTGTTTTGCTTGCCTTTGCGCAGTTTTTTGTTTATGCTCAAACCGATAGCGTTGTAAACCGAATAATCGCCCTTGGGCAAACCGATAACCAAACCATGGTTTTGCTCGATGAGCTTTGCAACCGTATAGGTGGACGACCCATTGGCTCAAACGCTTACGATAATGCTGTAAGGTGGGCTGCCTCAAAGTTTGAGCAGTGGGGCATGGATGTACTGGTTGAGGAGGTTGGGGTTTTGCCCGTTGGCTTTAACCGCGGCCCTTGGTTTGGCCGTTTGCTCTCGCATAACGGTGAGGTTCTTCACTTTGCCACACCCTCGTACACAGCCGGCACCAAGGGAGTACAGCGTGGCCATGTGGTTTTGGAGCCTAAGTCGAAAAAGGAGCTGGAGCGTATGAAGGGTAAACTGAAGGGGGCCTGGGTGCTTATTGGTGGCGAGAACGACGGTTGGCCTATCGACTGGTCGGCTGAGGGCGATGCCCGCAGGGCTAAGATAATTGCCAAGAACGACTCCATTGAGGTTCTGAACGATTCCATCCGTCGGTTTAACTGGCAGAACCGCGACCGCAAAGACCTGCAAAAGGAGCTAATCCCGCTAGTTGAGGAGCCGGCACTCTTTTACCGCGAGATGGTTGAGGCAGGCATCCTCGGTATCATTCAATCGTCAAAGCTACCCATTCGCGCACTATACGACCGTAAGAATCTGGAAAAGATGACGTGGGAAAACCTGCCGCGTGTTCCCGATATCAAGCTCGATGAGCATCAGTATTCAACAATTAAAACAATGGTTCAGGAGCGCCAGTACGTGATGCTGGAGTTCGATATACGCAACCATTTCAGGCCGGGGCCTGTTCCATACCATAACGTTTACGGTATAATAAAAGGAACCGAAAAACCCGATGAGCTGGTGATTGTGGGGGGGCACCTCGATGCCTTTGATGTGGCTACCGGTGCATCCGATAATGCCTCGGGTGCAGTTCCGGCCATGGAGGCGGCACGGCTCATCATGAAGGCTGGCGGCAAACCCAAACGCACCATCATTGTCGCCCTATGGGCAGGCGAGGAGTTTGGGCTGCTGGGCTCAACCGCATGGGTGCAAAAGTACCAGAGCTTGCTCCCCAAGGTATCGGCCATGTTCAACCGCGATGGCGGCCCAACCGTTCCCGTGAACATATCGGTACCCAAGGCCATGGTCAGCGATTTTAACGCAATATGCCAGCCGCTCCTCAGTGCCAATCCCAAGTACCCGTTTAAGGTGATAGAGGCTACACCCAGGCCTAAACCCAAGCATGCCGGTGGTACCGATTCCTCGCCCTTCCAGATGGCAGGCGTACCCGCCTTTAACTTTGGCACCGTTGATGCCGATGGGGTTGACTTCAGCTACGGCGAGATTTGGCATACCGAGCGCGACACCTACGAGAAGTGCCCGGCCGATTACATGAACCATGCCTCGGTGGTAAATGCCGTGGTGGTGTGTGGCGTGGCCAACCTGCCGCACCTGCTCTCCCGCGAGGGCCTCTTTGCCCCCGATGAACCCGCTCCCGCACAGGTGAAGAAGGCCAAGCCTAGGAAGAGTTGATGGTTGATGGTTGATAGTTGATAGTTGATCGTTGTTCGTGAATCGTTGTTCGTGGAAAGCGACCTCACCCCCGCCCCTCTCCTGATATGAGAGGGGAGAGGCAAGTAGGAAACTTTTTTGCAGGGTTAAAGTCTCCCCTCTCAGGGGAGATTTAGAGGGGTCATCTAGGTTGAATGTGTAAAACGACCTCACCCCCAGCCTTTTTCCCTGAGAGAGTATGGAACGGAAAAAGCAGGCAATGGCATAAAAGCCTGACACGGCAAAGGGTCGGGGGTGGAACGTTGCGGTGGGCTTTGTAAGCGATACCACATGAGTCACGCCGCAGGCGTGGCGAATAGTATCGCGTGGCAGTTCCACCCACGGGGTACCCATCGGGTCGGGCTTTTCAGCCTTGATTTTCTTTGGTTCTTTCTTGTATCAAGACAAGAAAGAACGTGTAAATCGTTCTTTGTAATGATTTTTTTTGCGATGCAACGATTCACCCTTGCTCTTTGGCCTATGCATAGCGTGCATCGCTATACCTGTGGGAGTAGCTATGGAGTTACAAATATTACGCCCCTACAGGGCTGTTCTCTATACCTGAGAGAGATTCCTCGACTAGCTCGGAATGACAATACCCCTTGCATCTTTGCTCCCTTTGTCATGCTGAGCGCTGCCGAAGCATCTCTTTGTTCCTTCA
>NZ_JBGCUE010000024.1 GCF_041102575.1 Tenuifilum sp. 4138str
ATCAATGTCGTTTAGTTAAGGAATATTCATAATCGTTTGTAATTCATATAGTAAAGTCGCTTCGGTTTTTTATTTCGAGGTACTTTTCTATTTGGTCGGATTATTTCACGCGTGTTTTGTACAATATCATCAAAAGCTTCTAACGCAGCTTTAAACTGCTTTCGGATAAAAACCCCGATTAAAATATCCTGGGTCATTGAAATCGCATTAGTGCGGTTGATTTTTTGATCGTGCTTTCTTTCTTTATCTGCTTTATATTCGGCAGTAACCCGTTCTTCTATGGGATGAGCATATGCCGCACATAAAGTCATAAGGAATACTTTGGCATAAAAGTCCTGTTTAACTGCTGTAGCTGTTTTGCCGGAGAAGGCTTCAACTTCCACGCGGCTTTTTAGCAACTTGTAGGCCTCTTCTTCCGACCAGCGATAATGGTAAAGCTCCTCAATGTCTTTATGGGTGTAATACTGGTCGTCCAGTAACGAGGTGCACAATATTTCTATATCGCCATTCTCAAGCTCAACTTTCACTAATCGGCAAGTTATAGCTTGCCCAAGCATTTCAGGGTACTCCGATAGCTTTTTAACATCTTTTTTGGGTAGTGAAAAGGTCACCAAACGTTCTTTTTCGTCACTCCGGGTAAAGTCTTTTACCTGTAACCACCAATCATCTTTTAACCTAACACAAAACTCAATTTTCCTTGCCTTTAGCAGGAAAAGCAACCAAAAACAAGGATAGCCACGGTCCAATAAGAGTAAGTCCCCTTCTTCTACATGGCCAAGGTGTTTCATCAACAAATCCCTTTCGCTCGATGCGTAAGGTGCCAATTGGGCATCAATGGTTATTTGGTTCAACACATCGTATAGCATCGACCCCATGGCCAGTGACCTTGGACTATCTGCTTTGGGGCCAAACTGGTGTTGCCCGAACTCTTCAATCACGCTCGGATGGTTTGGCAGTACCAACCTTGTGCCATCAACAGCCACTACCCGTAAACCACCCCATACATCATAGTTTGCCTTTTCATAAAACGCATTGACAGCAACCTCATTTAATCGCTGAAATGCCCATGGGTTTAGTTTAGCCCTTGCCTGCGAAAATGCACCTTTGGTTACTTCCCGTATTTTAAAGTCGCTTTTCGCTATGGCTTTGAAAAATGAGTCAAGCTCCCTTTGTATGGAACTTTTAAAATTGATTACCAATATGATTAAGTTGTTGATTGTGAGTTTTCTATCGCGTGTGAATGCCCCTTTGAGGCCATTTTTAGAACGGCCTCTAAAGCTTTCATTTTCAAGTTCATACACTATGTGTTTTGATAAATACTCACGGTAATCGAAATTGCTTTTAATACTAGTGATACCCCCTTTATACCCCTACAAAGTAAGCGTACTCATCCTAAATTACAAACTTTTCAAAGAACTATTTTCCCCTATATCCTATTCTGTATGAGCTATTCCTATCCTTTTGCTTAACTAAACGACATTGAAT
>NZ_JBGCUE010000025.1 GCF_041102575.1 Tenuifilum sp. 4138str
TAGTCGACCCTTATTAACATAATAACATATTGATTGTTAATAACATAATAGGTTGTTTTCAATAAAATATTTGCAAGATTTAGTAAATTAGACCCATAAACCTTGCAATAATTTTAAGATGGCACCAAAGGGAAAAGATCAAAGTCAGGGGAGCTTGTTTTTCTCGTTAAGGGATACCCTAAACCCCAAACACCCCCTATTTGTACTGGCCAACCAGATCCAGTGGGATACTTTCGAGAAAGCCTTCAGAGGGCTGTACTGTGCGGATAATGGGCGACCAGCCAAACCCATTCGCTTAATGGTAGGCCTGCTCATCCTGAAGCATGTACGCAACCTCTCGGATGAGTCGGTGGTGGAGCAATGGAGCGAAAACAACTATTTCCAATACTTTACGGGCGAGAATTCATTTGTACCGACAGTACCATGTGAAGCCTCTGAGCTGGTGCATTTTAGGAGGCGGATAGGCGAAAGCGGGGTGGGGCTGATTTTAAAGGAGAGCATTCGGGTCAACGGTAAGGATTCCCTGGACTCAAACGTAAACGTGGACACCACCGTTCAGGAGAAAAACATCACATTCCCCACGGATGCGAAGCTACACAGGAAGATCATACAGAAATGCAAGGCCATTGCCCAGAAGGAGGGTATTGAGTTACGGCAGAGCTACAGCAGGACACTCAAAAAGCTAGGTCAGGCGCAACGGTTTAGGAACCACCCCAGGAACAGATCGAAGGCGCAGAAAGCCGATAGGAAGGTGAGGACGATAGCCGGTCGCCTGGTGCGGGAGCTGGAACGGAAGCTTACACCCAACAGCAGGTATCAAGCAGATTTACAGCTATTTTCGCAGGTTTTGATGCAACGGAAGGACAGTAAGAAAAAGATTTACTCCATCCATGAGCCGGAGGTGGTGTGCATCTCCAAGGGGAAGGAGCACAAGAAGTATGAGTTTGGCAACAAGGCATCGTTTGCAAAGACCGACAGCGGGGTTATAGTGGGGGCGCTAGGGTTCAGGGACCAGTACGATGGGCATACGCTAAAGCCAACGCTTGAGCAGGTAGAACGGCTAACGGGAAGAATGCCGCAAAGGGTGAAGGTAGACAGGGGGTACAAGGGCTGTAAACAGCTAGGGGATACGGAGGTTCTAATTCCGTCAACCCCATGCAGGTCAGCGAGTTACTACCAGCGCAGAAAGCTAAGCGAAAGGCACAAGAAACGTGCCGGGATTGAGCCCATCATAGGACACCTGAAGGCCGATCATCGCCTCAGCCGCAACTTTTACAAGGGGGTATTAGGCGATAACATCAATATCATGCTGGCAGCCGCAGCATTTAACTTCAAAAGGGTTATGAACAGGTGGAAGAAAAAAATTTCCCATTTCTTCCAAACACTATTTTTCTTTTTACATGCACTCCTTTCCCCTTCCCATGTTTTTTTTATCCTCAAGAAAAAATTTAAACCCGACTTTTTAAGGGACGACTA
>NZ_JBGCUE010000026.1 GCF_041102575.1 Tenuifilum sp. 4138str
TCATAGGAATTGGTTAAAACCCTGCAATTTCATTGCAGGTACTTTAGTTTCTATAAATTTCATAGATTTACAGAATGGAAACATACAGGACTGGCTCTCATTCTGTAAGTCGGTTGAGCGCCCATATCGTGTGGGTGACGAAGTATCGCTACCATGTATTGACAGGAGACGTACAGGTTCGCTGTCGAGATTTAGTTGTACAGGTATGTAACACAGAGAATGTACAGATACTGAAGGGAGTCGTAAGTAAAGATCATGTGCATATTCACGTAGAATATCCACCTTCTCTGAGCATAAGTGTACTTGTGAAGAAGTTGAAGGGAAGGACATCTCGGATACTGCAGCAAGAATTTCCGGTATTGGGTAAGAGGTATTGGGGCCGACACTTCTGGGCGGTAGGATATGGTGCGTGGAGTACCGGTAACATAACAGAGGAGATGGTTCAAGAATACCTAGATCACCATCGCGATAAGCCCAATAGTGAAACGGGAAATTGGATTTTAGAAAAAGATTAAAGAATTTCATTCTTTCCCGTTTAATAAAACCTATGGATTTTCAATCCATAGTGGTTTAGT